>SLMF01000653.1 GCA_007133715.1 Planctomycetaceae bacterium | reverse complement strand
GGCGCGACAAACCTCGTCCAACACCAGCGGCATACTGGCCGCCGAAGTGTTTCCGTAGCGATCCAGATTGATGGGCACCTTGCTGCGAGGGATCCCCAGATCCTCGGTGGCCGCGTCGATGATGCGGAAATTCGCTTGGTGGAGGATCGCCAAGTCGATGTCTTCGGTGTCGAGCTTTGCGTGGGTCAGCACGTCGCGGGTGGAATCGATCAGCACGCGAACGGCCCATTTGAAGACTTGGCGGCCCTCCATGTGGATCAAGTGCCGTCCGGCCTGGAGTCGTTCCGGGGTCAGCGGCTCGCGGGTGCCGCCGGCCGGCTGGGTCAGCGCACCGGCCTGATCGCCCTCGGCCCCCAAGGTATAAGCCAGCAGGCCCTGGTGGTCCGCGCCTGGTCCCAGCAGCACCGCGCCCGCACCATCGCCGAACAGCGGGTAGACATGGGTATCCGAGGGGTTCACCGCCCGCGACATCAGATCCGCACCGACCACCAGCACGCATCGGCTGGTTCCCGCTTTGATGAACTGAGCCCCCGTGATCAAGGCATACATGAACCCGGAGCAGGCGGCGTTCATTTCCAACGCGGGCGCGATGCAGCCCAGCCGTTGCTGCAGCAGACAGGCGGTGGTCGGCATGGGGGAGTCGGGGGTCATCGTGGCGACCAGGATCAGATCCACGTCACGCGGCGCGGTGCGGGCCGCCTTCAGACATCGCACGGCAGCTTGATAAGCCACGTCGCTGGTCGCCTGCTCCGGCGGTGCGACCCGCCGCTGATGAATGCCCGTCCGCTGTACGATCCATTGCTCGTCGTATCCCAAGGCAGCCAGATCGGCATTGGTCACAATCTGCGGCGGCGCATAGGACCCGGTGGCGAGTATCCGGACGCCCATCAGCGAACCGAGCCGACTGCGGCCGGACAGCGGTCGAGGCTGGCTCGCCGGGAAAGGGCTTGCCGAACGGTTTCCGCCGCGGCTACTCCGCGCCGGTTCACGCCCTAAGGTCGTAGAAGCCATACTGGATCGTTTCCTTCTCTCGGGTTAGTCCTGTTCGTCTCGTTTGATCAAGGCTCGGCTGGAAGGTGGGGGGCAAGTCATCCGCGGGGCTCGGGAGGGATCGCCACCCAGCTGCGTTCCTGGTGGGACTGGAGCACGGCATCGGCCACGATCTGCGCCGCCAAGCCGTCGTAGAAATCGGGGACAGCCCCGCGGCGCTCGTGGATCGCGGAAAGGAATTCCCACACCACATCGTAGCGGAAAACCGTCGCAGGATCCCCTTTTTGCGGGTCCCGAGGGCTACCGGGCGTCACCAGAAACTCCGGCGGCACCTCTTCCGGCGCCAAATCGCGGGTCGAGGAACCGCGCCACAGCTGATGGGGCCGGTGCAGACGGTAGACGGCCGTACCTTCCGAACCGTTGATTTCGAACCATTCGTGCCCAAAACCGCCGTGATGATGCCCCTTGGCCAACGTCGTGCCTTCCCATACGCCCACCGCTCCGCTCTCGAAGTGCCCGATGATGGCCGTCCAATCATCCACTTCCGAAGGATTGCATTGTGTTCCATCAGATCTGCGGGTCCGGGGAACGAACTGTCGCACGTCGCCACAAAGTTCGGTGAGCGGGCCGAGCAAATCGAGGGCCAAGTCGATGCGATGGATCGTCATATCGAACAGATTCCCCGCTCCCGCTCGCTCTTTGACTTGCCGCCAGCCCCAGCTGGTTTCCGGCCAATCCAAGAAGCGTTGGCTGCGAAAATGGCGTGGCTGGCCCAAGTCGCCGGATTTCAGCAAATGCCGCAGATAACGTACGGCGGGGGCAAACCGGTAGGTAAACCCGGCCATGTGTACCACCCCTGCCCGGAGGGCGGCAGAAACCATCTCTCGAACCTCGCCCGCCGAGCGTCCCAGCGGTTTCTCGCACAGCACGTGTTTCCCCTGCTCGACCGCGGCCAGCGTGACCGCCACGTGGGTGTCATTGGGAGTGGCCACGATCAGAGCGTCGACGTCCGGCGAGCTGCACACCTCGCGGAAATCCGTCGTCATGCTTTTCGCACCCCACTCCAGCTGACATGTATGCGCCCTTTGGGGGTCGGTGTCACAAACCATGACCAGTTCGGCCCGCGGATCCAGCTGCAATCCGGGCACGTGCTGCGACTGGCTGATCGCACCAGCGCCGACAAGAGCCACACGGATTGGGGGGGGTGAGGGCGGGGAACTCATCGTCACCATCATCGATAATCGTGCCGGCGACGAGGTTTCCTGTCGTCAGCTTCGGGGTAGCAAGTCGAAAACTTAGGCAAGTTAAGCATTTCTTGCCTTCTTAGCAAGTCGGCAGACGCTGAAAAAAAAAGCCAGTTCTCCCCAAGAAAACTGAACCTCACCCCCTGAAATAGAGTGTCCAAGACCGTTTTTTTAACATACATTGACGGAAATCGGTTGGACTTCCAGCCTGAAATGGTTTGGGCCACGCGTCTTGAATCGAGACCGGAACACGTCCCGAGTGGATTCTTAGAGAAAGCTTGCGGCTGAGATAACATGTGCATTCTTGCCCTGCAGTATCAATTGGTACCGGACTCTCCGATCCTGGTAGCAGCGAACCGGGAAGAGTTTTACGATCGCCCTTCGCTGCTGCCATCGATTCAATCGGGAAAACCTCGCGTGCTTTGTGGCATTGACCAGCAAGCGGGGGGGACCTGGTTGGGGGTCAATCAGAACGGGATGCTGGTGGCCTGCTGCAATCGTTCGAAGCTGCTGCCGCCATTGGCACCGCGTTCTCGGGGCGTACTTTGTCGCGATTTGTTGCGTTGTAGTTCGGCCCGGCGAGCGGTTGACCAGGCGATGGACGAGTTGTCGTCGAACAAGTACGACGGGGTGAATTACATCATCGCCGACGCGAAGAGTGCTTGGGCGGTCCACGGCGGGGACGAATTGAATACGGTCGAATTGGATCGGGGGTTGACGATTGTGGCCAGCGGCGATGTGAACGACCCGCGCGACCCGCGGGTGCAATTGACCTCGCGTTTATTGACGCTGCAGCGGTTGGATTCGCCGGTCAAGTTTCTGGCGGTGGCCAGCAAGGTGTTTGCTCGGTCGCCAGGCCCCCCTGATCGGCCGTCGATGATTCTGCGGGGCCGGGATCGAGGCACGGTCAGTTCGATGCTGATCGCTTTGGGCAAGAAGCCGCGGGATGCGATCTTCCAGTTTGCCAACGGGGCTCCGGACAGGGTTAAGTACGAGGATTACTCGCCCATGTTGCGGGACATTCTGAGCCGTGGTCTCCGCGAGGCCCGGACCAAGGCCAAGACCTCGTAACGGGCGGGTCAAGCTTGCATGGCCGTTCGGACCTATGACTACGACGTGGTGGTGGTCGGTGCCGGGCATGCCGGCAGTGAAGCCGCGTTGGCGGCCGCTCGCCTGGGTGCCCGCGTGGCCCTGTTGACTGTCCAGCTGGACACGGTCGCACAGATGAGCTGCAACCCTGCGATTGGCGGGATTGCGAAGGGTCAGATTGTGCGTGAGGTGGACGCGCTGGGCGGGGCGATGGGCCAAGCCATCGATGCCACCGGCATCCAGTTCCGGCTGCTGAACCGCCGCAAGGGGCCAGCCATGCACGGCCCGCGGGCGCAGGCGGACAAGCGGGCCTACCAAATCGAGATCAAGCGTGTATTGGAGAGCCAGCCGGGCTTGGATCTGCGGCAGGAGACGGTCGAGGAACTTCAGGTGGCGGGTCCGGCCAGCCGTCCGCGGATCGCCGGGGTCGTGGTTCGTGGCGAGGCGGTCTACCGGGCTCCGGCCGTCATCCTCTCTACCGGCACATTCTTGCAGGCGATGATGCACACGGGCGAAGCCCAGACGCCGGGCGGCCGGACGGGTGAAGGTACGGTCGCCGGCATCAGTCAGGCGCTGCGGCGGCTGGGATTCCGCCTCGAACGCTTCAAGACCGGCACACCCGCCCGGCTGAACGGCCGTACGATCGACTACCAAACGCTGGAACGGCAGCCGGGAGATGAGCAGCCGCAGCCGT
>SLMF01000385.1 GCA_007133715.1 Planctomycetaceae bacterium | reverse complement strand
GGTAAAGTCCTACGATGGTTGCTAGAACCCTCACAGAACGGCCGGCAGACCGCCCGCCCTGGCGAAACTTTTTACCGGAGTACCCTCCTCGATGACCTTCTCATTCCCGACCGATATCGACCCGGGACGGCGGAATAATTCAGCTAAACCGAAAACTCGACGCCCAAACCCTCCGGTCGATCTGCCCGCAATCGAACAGGCCGTTCGCACCATCCTGCTGGCCGTCGGCGAAGACCCCGACCGTCAAGGACTTAAAGATACACCCAAACGAGTGGCGCGGATGTACCAGGAAATGTTCGCCGGGCTCCGCGCGAATCCCGCCAAACATCTCAAAGTGACCTTCCCCGAATCGTATGACGAGATCGTTTTGGTGAGGGATATCGGATTCACCAGTATGTGCGAACACCACCTGCTGCCCTTCACCGGCGTGGCGCACGTGGCCTATATCCCCAACGGAAGGGTGGCGGGATTGAGCAAACTGGCGCGAGTGGTCGAGGACTTCGCCCGCCGCCCGCAGGTCCAAGAACGTATGACGGCCGACATCGCCGATCTGCTCGAAGTAGAACTCCAAACCAGCGGCGTGGCGGTGGTTGTCCGAGCGGAACATTCTTGCATGTCGATCCGGGGCGTCAAGAAACCGGGCAGCCAGACCGTAACCAGCGCCCTGCGAGGGGTCTTCAAAACCCATCTGTCCAGCCGGACCGAGGTGATGACGTTGATCAACCAGGGCTGACCGGGCAGGCTAACCGTCCGGGGGGGTAGGGGAACTCAGGGGCCGTACCATGATTATCCAAAAGAAGTACAAGTTTTACGCCGCCCATCGCAATGAACTCTTGACGGACAAGTGCAGCAATCTCCACGGCCATCGTTACGGCCTCCGCTGCTTTTTCGACGTCCAGCGGACCGGAGCGATTTCCACGTTGTTCGCCGATTTCGACGATCGCATCGAACCCTGGCTGAAAGAACACTACGACCATGCGATGCTGATCCACGTGCACGACCCGCTGTACGTGTCCTTGTGCCAGCACATGGAACGGACGGGCGAGTGCCTGAAGCTGAAATGTTTCGATCGGCCCACCTCGGTCGAGAATCTGGCTTGGCAACTGTTCACCGAGATCACCACTCTGGGATTCTGCCTGGTGCGGCTCGAAGTTCAGGAAACCGACTCGTCGGTGGTCGATTACTCGCGCGCGGACTGGATCGCCGACAATCGCCTGTTTGCTAGCAAGCGGACGGAGGCTCCTGGCGTACCAGCCGGCTGATCTCCTTGAACTCGGGGGTACCGGCGACTTCGCACCACTCGAACAGAGCGGATTCGGTGGTCGTAAGTGTGACTCCCAAGCTTTCCATTCGCCGCAACGCCGTCTGAAAGTCTTGCTCCGACCGCGAGCCGATCGCGTCGACGGCCACATAGACTCGGAATCCGTCGTGCATCAGATCCAGGGCCGTTTGCATCACGCACACGTGGGCTTCGACGCCGGCCAGCAGGATCTTGTGGCGTCCGGCGTCGGCCAGCCGCGAAAATAGCTCCGCACATTCGCCGCAGCTGAAGGCCAGTTTCGAGGGGAGGGGACCGAGTCGGTCGGCGAGTTCCGGGACCGTGGGGCCCAGACCGCGAGGATACTGTTCCGTGGCCACCACCTCCAGTCCCAGAATCCGCGCGCCGTCGATCAACCGTCCGATATTCCAGACAATCCGGGCGGGTTCCAGGATTTGTGGCATCAACCGCTGCTGGGCATCGATCACCAGCAGGGCCGTATCGCTGCGCCCCATCAGTTCGGGACTGCGAGCGAGGGATTGCAGGGTGTTGTTGTTCATCCGATTCTCCGCGTTTGAAGACATGGCGGTCAGCCGGAGCGGGTATTGGCATCCGGTTGTGGGTCCTCCGTCCGCCAGCGGGACGGGCGTGTGCCCCCGGCCGCCCGTTTTGCGAGCCCCATTGCGACCTGTTGCAGTTTCCTCGGCGGGCGTTTCAGGGTACAACAGGCGAAAGCGGTCACGATAGCGGTTCGGGGGCGGAAAAACCAGAGCCCGCCGGGTAGCTCACCCCCCGCTTTTTCGCTACCCCCCTAGAGTTGTCGAACGATTTCGGGGAAACTCAGCACATGAAATTGCATGCAACGACCATTTTGACAGTTCGGCACCGGAATCGGGTGGCGATGGGCAGCGACGGCCAAGTAACGCTCGGCACGTCGATCATGAAGGCGGATGCGGTCAAGATCCGCCGTCTGGCGGGCGGCAGCGTGCTGTGCGGGTTCGCCGGCGGAGCCGCCGATGCCTTTGCCCTGCTGGAACGCTTCGAGGCCAAGCTGAAGGACCATCCGGCCAATGTCCCTCGCGCGGCGACGGAATTGGCCAAAGAATGGCGGACCGACCGCGCTCTCCGCCGACTCGAAGCCATGCTGACCGTGGCCGACGCCACCTACACGCTGCTGCTGAGCGGCACGGGAGATGTCATTCAGCCGACCGACGGAGTCGTCGGAATCGGCTCGGGAGGCGCCTATGCCACCGCCGCCGCGCGGGCTTTGGTCCTACACTCGCAGCTGGACGCCGCCGCTATTGTCCGCGCATCGTTGGAAATTGCGGCCGGAATCGACATTTACACCAATGAGAATCTGCTTGTTGAGGAACTGGAGTGTCCCACGTGAATCGTTCCCTGACCGAAGCCATGACGGCTCCCCCTGCAGAATTGACGCCCCGCCAAATCGTCGAAGAACTGGACCGTTATATTGTCGGGCAAGACCAAGCCAAACGTGCGATTGCGGTGGCCGTGCGCAATCGCTGGCGGCGACAGCAGTTGAGCGACGAGATGCGGGAAGAAGTCGCGCCGAAGAACATCTTGATGGTCGGACCCACGGGGGTGGGTAAGACCGAGATCGCTCGCCGGCTGGCGCGGCTGACCGGCGCACCCTTCATCAAGGTGGAAGCCACAAAGTACACCGAGGTGGGGTATTACGGGCGAGATGTCGAAAGTATGGTCCGGGAACTGGTGGAAAATGCCATCGGCCTGGTACGGGAACGCGAACGCAGGAATGTCGAGGACGAGGCGACGCGGCGGGTCGAGGACCGTTTGCTCGAAATGCTCTTGCCGCGGCCGGTCGAGCAGGAAGGTGAGGAACGCGATCTCCGCGAGACGGCTCGCCATTACGAACGCACGCGGGAGAAAATGCGCGCCATGCTGGTCGCCGGCGAGTTGGATCAGCGGAAGGTCGAGGTGGCGACCGAACAGAAGGCTTCTCCCGTGCTGGTGGGCAGTCTGGGGATGGAGCAGATGGACATGGATCTGCAGAGCATGTTCGAGAAAATCCTGCCCCGCTCGACCACCCGCCGCGAAATGTCGGTTGCCGAAGCGCGCGAGGTGCTGTTTGAACAGGAGTGCGACTCGCTGCTCGATCCGGAGAAGATCAACCATGCGGCGATCGAATTGGCCGAGAATCTGGGCATGATCTTTGTGGATGAACTCGACAAGGTGGTTGCCAGCGATGCGCGGGGAGCCGATGTCTCGCGGCAGGGGGTCCAGCGAGATCTGCTGCCGATTATCGAGGGCACGACCGTTCAGAGCCGTTACGGTTATGTGCGTACGGACCACGTGCTGTTTGTCGCTGCGGGCGCCTTCCACCGCGCCCGGCCGTCCGACCTGATGCCCGAACTGCAGGGCCGATTTCCCATCCGCGTCGAATTGCAAGAACTGACGCGGGCCGACTTTGTCCGCATCCTCCAGGAACCCCGCAATTCGCTCACTCGCCAGTATGCGGCACTGATGGAAACCGAGGGCATCGACGTGGTCTTCACCGCCGAAGCCATTGACGCGCTGGCAGCCTACGCCCACAAGGTCAATCAGGCGAATCAGAACATCGGGGCGCGGCGGTTGTACACGATCATGGAACGCCTTCTGGAGCAATTAAGTTTCGACGCCCCCGAAATGCCACCCGGTCGTGTCGAAATCGACGCGGAATATGTCAATCAGCGGCTGGAAAAGATCAGCGACGACGAAGAACTGAGCAAATTCATTCTGTAAACCGACCC
>SLMF01000412.1 GCA_007133715.1 Planctomycetaceae bacterium | reverse complement strand
GAGCCCACCATCGACGCCACCCGGAGTGCACTGCGCGACGTCATTAGCGACTGCCTCTACGCCGTCGATCTAAACCCCATGGCGACCGAACTCTGCAAGGTCGCCCTATGGCTCGAAGCCCTCGAACCCGGCAAGCCTCTCACCTTCCTCGACCACCACATCAAGACCGGCAACAGCCTGATCGGCGCCGATCCACACACCACAATCCCCGAACTCGTCACTGCCGGGATACCTGACGCGGCGTACGCACCGATCGAAGGCGACGACCGCGCCGCCGCACGCGCCGCACGCGATCGCAACCGCAAGGAGCGCGGCGGCGAACGCGGCCTCTTCACCGCCGCCGCCGCCGACGCCACCGCGCACCTCGCCATCGCCATGCGCACCCTCGACGCTGCCGACGACACCAGCATCGATGCAGTGCGCGCCAAGGAGCGCGCGCACTACGATCTCACCACCAGCAGCGCGTACCGCACCGCACGCACCGTTTCCGACGGATGGGTCGCTGCGTTCCTATGGCTCAAGCACCCCGACGCACCGCCACCCGTCACAAGCGGCGACCTCCGCAACCTCCACGATGGCGCAACTCTGAGCGCCGAGCGCGCCTTAGAACTGACCCGCATCTGCGATCGCCACCGACCGCTCCACTGGCGCATCGAGTTCCCCGACGCCTTCGAGCGCGAGGCGGCCGGGTTCGACGTGGTGCTCGGGAACCCGCCATGGGAGCGGCTCCGCATCCTAGAGCGCGAATGGTTTGCCGCCCGCGATCCCGACATCTCCAACGCACCGAACGCACATGCAAGGGCACGGCTCATCCAGCGCCTCAAGCACACAGTCCCCACCATGCACGAGCAGTTTCGCGGCGACCTGCGGGCCGCCGAAGGCGAGAGCCGCATCATCCGCACCAGTGGCCGGTACCCGCTGTGCGGCCGAGGCGACGTGAACACCTACGCCGTGTTCGCCGAACTCAACGCGCAGCTCACGAGCGACCGCGGACGCGCCGGGTTCATCGTCCCCAGCGGCATCGCCACGGACGACACCACCAAGCACTACTTCGCCGCCATCACCGGCGAACGCCAACTCGTCAGCCTCTACGACTTCGAGAACCGGCACCGCATCTTCCCCGGCATCGACAGCCGCATCAAGTTCGCGCTGGTGACCCTCACCGGCACGGCGCGGCCCGCCACCGAAGCCGCCTACGTGTTCTTCGCGCACGATCCGACCGACGTGCACGACGCCGACAAGCGGTTCACCCTCACGCCCGACGACATCGCGCTGCTGAACCCCAACACGCGCACCTGCCCCACCTTCCGCACCCGGCGCGACGCCGAGATCACCAAGGGAATCTACCGCCGCGTTCCCGTACTCATCGACGAACGCACCGGCGCGAACCCCTGGGCGATCACGTTCAAGCAGGGCCTGTTCAACATGACCAGCGACTCCGGCCAGTTCCGCACCCGCGAGCAGCTCGAGGCGGACGGCTACGAGCTGACCGGCAATCG
The DNA here is from genome assembly GCA_007133715.1 of Planctomycetaceae bacterium. Classification (GTDB taxonomy): domain Bacteria; phylum Planctomycetota; class Planctomycetia; order Pirellulales; family Pirellulaceae; genus SLMF01. Next base: position 2,542 of record SLMF01000412.1, on the reverse strand, counting down.
CTACGAGAAACCCGGCAGCACCTTCCTGCCACTGTACGAAGCAAAGATGATCCACCAGTTCGACCACCGCTTCGCCACCTACACCAGCACCGACGAGATCCGCGACGCGACCACCGAAGAGCACCAGGACCCCGCCTTCGAGCCGCAACCCCGCTACTGGGCCGAGGCGACCGAAGTGAGTGCACGCCTCGAGCGACTACGCGCCGACGGCAGCATCGAGTGGCGCTGGGACGAACCATGGCTGCTCGGCTTCCGTCGGATCGCACGTTCTACCGACGAGCGCACTGCCATCTTCACGCTGTTGCCTTCAACGCCCGCAGGTGACAGCCTCTTCCTCATGCTTCCACTTCGCGCGACTCGATGGACGGCACTCGCCCTCACCGCAATCACCACAAGCATGGCCTTCGACTTCGTTGTGAGGCAGAGCCTCGGCGGAACGAACATGAGCTTCTTCATCGTCAAGCAGCTCCCGGTCCCGCCACCTGACGCCTTCACCGGCGCCGACATCGCCTTCATCCGGCCTCGCGTGGAGGAACTCGTCGCGACCTCAGACCGCATGCGCGAGACGCTGGGGGCCGAGGCGGTCCACGCCTGGGACTCGAAGCGTCGCTGGCGACTCCGCATCGAAATCGACGCGTTCATGTTCCACAAGTACGGCTACACGCACGACGACGTCGCCTACGTCATGGACACGTTCGCCATCGTCCAGCGGCGGGACATGGCCGAACACGGCACCTACCGCACGAAGGACGCCATCCTCGCCGTCTACGACGAACTCGCCGCACGCAAAGCGGCTTGTCACCCGAACGTCCCACCGATCGATGAAGCATCCGGCCACTGATCACGACGATGGCAGTCAGGAGGCCCCTACACGTGAAGCACTCGGCGAGTACCTGCGCATTGCGGTCCCCGATGAAGGCGAGAACACCATCGCGCTCTGGGCACGGCAGATGTGGACATTTGTCCAGCAGGCCATCAGCCTCCGAGCCGTCTGGTGCGAACAGGAGGACACCGTGAATCAGTGGCGGCGCGCATCGCGACGTGCACTGCCTTCTGCTGCTGGCAACTCCTGCTATCTATCAACAAGGCCGTGAAACACAACATGGAAGTACGGTGTCACATCCTTGTATCCGGTCATGCAATGGAAGCCCTGACGAACTGCGCGCTCCCTGCCGAATACGTCTTTGCACACGATCTCCAACACACCCTCCACCTCGGTGACCTTCTTCTCAACGTCCTTCTCGATGAACGTCGGCAGACGCGTTATCTGAGCCGTCGTCCCTGGCGGGATGTGTGATGGAGATGCCGGCATCGTGTTCAGCTCCCAGCAGTACAACGGTTCGTTTCTCTTGGCATCATCAAGAATGAAGGACTCGGAGCCAATCCACACCCGTTCTGGTACCCAGGTGATGTTCGCCGAGAGAGCAGGTCCAACCCCAAGGTTCTTGAGAGCCCCATAGGCGGGCCTCACAGACCTGTCGCCCTTCTCTACCTTGGCGATTCGCACTGACTCTGCCGTCGGGGACAGATTCGGAAAGTACCTCGCAACGGCTGATGGGTTGATGCCGGGAATCGCCTTCCCCTTCCTCTCAAAATCAACAGCGACGCGATAACCTCCCTCCTCGAAACTGAGGAAGGGCGCGTGGCGGAGATCCCTGTCAGCCTGGACCTCGGCTAACGCCCGACGTGAGAGCCACAGAGAAGCGACAATTCCGAGAGACGTGATAATCGTAACGACGATCTGAGCGATTTGCGCCCAATCTGACAGTGCCAATTGTGTCACCTTGCTCTGACTGCCCAACTAAACTTCCGAGCACCCACGTATCTCCGTGGAGCTTCCATCACTTTCGCAGTGCACCCCGCCGCCCGACACCCGACGGCCGCAGCTCTCGTTGCTCTTCCTTGGTCCACTGGCTTCATGGCGGCATGATACACGGACCAACCCAACGCACCACACCGAGCCGTCCGTCCCACGCACAAGAACCGCGGTTCAGGTGCAATGGCTTCATGCCGTGACGCCCTGCGGCGAAGTTGACCGCCGGCTCGCGCACCGGGTGGCTCTCTTCGAGGGCGCGCACGCCCTCACAAGGCATGTAGTTCGTGACCACCGCCACCGCCAAGGCGCGAACGGCCGAAGGGATGAACCTCAGCGATCACACCGCAATGTGAGATGGCCTACTCGCTCTGCACGCCGAGGGCGCCCTCGTGAGCCCCAACATCGTCACCACCTAGACGTGAGCGTCACGATCGGCGCAGCGTCCGAACGAACGCCGCCACCTGGTGCTCGCGTTCCTTGGCGTACCGCGCGGTCGTCTGCGGGTTTGCATGCCGCAGCGCGGCCTGGCCGACAGCGATGCCGTGCTCGCGCACCACGTCGGTCCCGAACCGATGCCGGAGGCGGTGCAGGCCGAGCATCACGTCTCGCCGAGGGGAGCCCTTCGGCGGCCGCCCGCTCTCGATCAAGCCAGCGCGCACGGCCAGGCACGCGACGCGGTACCGCAGGCCGGAGCCGCTACGCACGTGCGCCAGGACGGGACCGGAG
>SLMF01000245.1 GCA_007133715.1 Planctomycetaceae bacterium | reverse complement strand
GTCCAGCGGTAGGTGGCTTCGATCTCGAAGGGATTCTCTGCGTCCGCCGGATGCACGATCCGCACCCCGTCAGGCGTCGGTTCCACACGGGTGGGGCGATCGCGCACGTCACCGAAGCGGCGGCCATTGCCGAACACGCGGTAGGGGCAGGCCAGTCCAGGCAAATCCGCCCCGGCAATCTCGACTTGCGTCGGACGATGGACCAAGGAACGCATCCCTTGCCATTTGCCGGCGGTCAGGTAGTAGCCGGAGACCTGTTCCGTTTGGAAATGGTATTTGTCGCCGTCGGCACGCCACGTGGCAGCTGCGGTTTCCGTTTCCACCGGGTCGCCCGCTTGGGCCAACAGATCGGTTTCTGCAAGGCCGCGGGCCAAGCCGCCAGCTTCCACTGCGGCGGCCAAGGAAACGAGAAAACTGCGACGCGAGAGGGCTGATTTCATCTCGAATGATCCTGGGTTACGTTTGACCAATCCGTCCAAGGCAGGATAGGAACTCTTCCCGCACCCGGTTGAGCCTAGACCGCAGCACCCGCTGCGTCAAGAGGCCGCGTGGCCTCGGACAACTCACCGCGTGCCCGATACCCCGCCGACCGCGGGTATTTCCGGAGCGGCGACGTGAGGCAGCGTCCCAGGCGCCATGTCAGCCCGGTCGTACAGGTATTGGAACAGCAGATAATCGACCAGTTCGTCATACGCGGTGCCGACTTGGTTCAAGCAGCTATGCACATACAGGGTCAGCAGATCGCGCACGCCTTCGGCCCCCTCGGTTTCCCACACGCGGAGCGCCGTAGCTTCCAGCCGGGCTTGACTCGCGAACAAGGCCGTTTCGGCACGCTCCAGAAACTGCCGCACGTCCCGCATTACCTCCTGATACCGCAGCTGGTTGGCCAGATTGGACACCAGACGGTAGTTCCAAGCCACCTGGCGACGGTCGATGCGGGTAAAATCAGGGGCCGCTGTCCACGCTTCCGGCAACTCGCGGACGCCGGGATAGATCGGCACCAGGCAACTGGTGGCGGCCGGCCCGTGCGCAAACCAGGCCAGACTCCCCAACGGCTCCGGCAACTCCTGGCGAGCCTGCGAAACGAACACGAAATTGCTGGCCGGCGTGCTGATCGTGCGTTCCGGTTCCACTCCCAGCAGATCGAATAACTCGCGAGGCCCCCAGGGCCGCGCCAGCGGACTCTTCGCCCCGTCCACCTGAAACGCCGGATGCGCGGTCACGTCGAATTCGCTGTCCTCGTAGCCATCCCGCATCACCGCCATCAGGCGGGCGACCGTGACCGGCTGATCCGGCGGGACGGAAAACGGCAAGGTCTCGGATTCCGGCTCGGCAGGCGGCGTGAGGCGTTGCGAGGGCGCCAGTTGCGACAGGACCCGCCATTCCCGCAAGGTATTCCCGCGGTCGCCCGCCCCCCCGTAGACTTCGTGCCAAATGAATGGCTGACCCTGCTCCCAAAAGCCCAGCTCCCGAGCCAGCGAGTAGAGATGGTCTGCGGCCAGAAATTCCGCCGGGTTGTCCGGATCGACCCGACCGATCCGGCTGCGGTTGGCACTGACCCCCACCGCGTCGTCCGGCACTCGCTGGGCACACCACACCCCGCCCGGCTTGCCCGAATCCGCCGTCCAACCCGCCGCCGGCCCGAAGATCTCCAGCAACCAGACCTCCGTCTTGTCGGCAATCGGCAGGGCCACCCCGGCATCACCCGCCCAGGTGTACAGAAACCCGTATTCTTCGACCATCGACCCGATCAGTTGCACCGCCTCGCGAGCCGTGCGGGCACGCATCAAGCCGTTGGCGATCAGCGATGTGCTCCAGTGCGGGCTGTACGGACTGACCAACCCGGCACGCGACGTCAAGCCCTCGCGCATCGGGATGAATTCCAAAGCGATGCTCACCCCGTGCTCGTTCATCCCCCCGAGGGTCCCCGCGCCGAATACCAGACAACGATGGGTTCGCTCCAGTGGTGGCAAATGCCCCACCGTGTCCCGGCCGTTACGTGTCATCGGGACCGGTTGGTCGCCATAATCGTCGCGCCCCGGCACCAAATACACCCTCCCCATCTGGTTGCCATCACACGAACTGCTCATCAGCACCGCCCCGTCGGCCGTCGCTTTCCTGCCGACCAGAATCGTCGTACAGGCCGAAACATCCCGCCGGTCACCGGGCACCACGGCGCAGACCGCCAACACCACCACCTTGGTCTTGTTCCAGGACATGCTTCCCTCCTCCCGCGTGTCACGAAGCGCACTCGTGTCGACCTCTGTATCGAGCTCTGTTAGAACAGATCGTTCCGGCGGCGCCAACGGCAGCCCCCCACGCTAGACCTCGATCAGCTTCCAGCCGCCGTGATAGAAACGGTACAGGACCAGAGCGGCGCGGACGGTCAGATCGGCAACCATAGCGTACCAGGCACCCAACACGCCCAGTCCCCAACCCCGCAACACCACCGTCGTACCCGGCAGTTGGACGGCGTCAAAGGCCAGCCAGTAAGCCAGCGGCAGGCGGATCAACAAGAAGCCGATCATGGTGAACGCCAGGGGCCAGCGGGTGTCACCGGCTCCGCGGAGAGCACCGCTCAGAATCATGGTCAGAGCCAACGCCGGCATCGCCAGCGAGATCGTCCGCAGCAGCGGGGCCGCGTGCAAGGCCACTTCCAGCTGGCCCGAACCGATCAGCAGCAGGGCCAATTGCGGCGCGAGGCTGTAGAACAGCAACCCGGCCCCGGCCATCAAACCGCCGCCGACCAGCAGGGCCATCACCACACTGCGGCCGGCCCGGTGGTAGTCGCGGGCACCCAAATGCTGGCCCGCCAACGTCGCCGCAGCCATCTGGAACGCCACCCCCGGCAAAAACGCCAACGACTCGATGCGAATGGCCACACCGTGCGCCGCAGCCGCCAGAACGCCCAATTGATTGATCAACGAAACGAACCAAAACTGGCAGCCGATCAACGCCAGCATATCCATCCCGCCGGGCAGCCCGATGCGCAGCAGTCGCCGAATCAGGTTCCGATCCGGACGCAACCAATGCCAGCCAAGCCCCAAACCGGCTCGACCCCGCCAGAGCAGGCTCATCACCAAAATCCCGCCCACACAGTAGCCGCAGGCCGTGCCGGCCGCCAAGCCCTCCCAGCCCAGTTCCGGCAGCGGTCCCAGCCCCAACACCAGCGACCAGCTGACCACCACATTCACCGTGTTGACAACCAGCATCACCATCAGACCCGCCACCATGTCCCCCGCGCCCCGCAAGCTGGCAATGCCCACTGTCTGGACCATCACCAGCGGGATCACGGGCAACAGGTACTGAATATAGCTGATCGCATGATCCCCCGAATTGCCCTGCATTTGCAACACGCGGACGGCACCCGGCACGAGAGCCGACCCGGAAGTGGCGATCAGGAGGGCCAGGATCGCACCGACCATCAGCGCCTGGTTGACCACGTGCCGAGCCATCTCGCGGTTGCCTGCTCCGATGAAACGGGCGACCAGGGCCGTGGCCCCAATCGCGACCACCGCAAACATGCCGTGGGTCAGCCACAGCACATAGGCCATCAAATTCATGGCTGCCAAATGGGGCTGATCCAAGTAATGCCCGGCCAAGACCATGTCCGACAACCCCAGCAGCATTGCCAACAACTGCTCGGCCAACACCGGCAGGGCCAGGGCGAGCATCGGTCGCAGAGTGCCGGGTTGGGTGACAAGGGTGACGGACACGATGGTTGTCAGCCGGAGCTGCCGCCCGCTGCTCCGGGAAGGGTGGGGTCGGCACGCGGCGTGCCGTCGATGTCGTCGGGAACGTCGGGCAAGCGGGGTACGCGGGGCAGTTGACTGGCTGCTGCCGGTGTCAAACGCAAATCGCCCTGATCCGCCGCGCGGAACGGGTTCTCCCGCTGCCGATCGATCAGATTGCCCGCCAGCTGGACACGACCCTCCACCTGCTCTTGCCGGCTCTCGAACCCGTGGATCAGATTGTTCTTGATCTGCAGGCCCGGGTTGGCGGCGAACACGCGCAGGCTGCGACGGCGAGGATTGTCGGGGTCGT
>SLMF01000297.1 GCA_007133715.1 Planctomycetaceae bacterium | reverse complement strand
GCATCGGGTGTCGTCGGACGGGATGGCACGGTAGCCCGCCCGGCATCGCGTGTCGTCGGACGGGATGGCAAAGCAGCCCGCCCGGTATCGGGCGTTGCCTCCCGCGACGGGATCGGTGCACGCTCCGCCCCGGGGGTTACCTCCCGCGAGGGAATCGCAGCACGTCCGATCCCCGTCGACCGGTCCCGAGTCGGCAACACCGGCCGGCCCGTTTCCGCTGCACCGGCTGCCGGCCTCTCGCGGGGCGTTTCCGGCGGCACGATCCGATCCCGCTGTTCCTGCAGCCTTTCCCGTAACGTAGCCCCGCCGCGATCGGTCGGGTCGGTCGACCGTCCCGTGACCGCCTCGCGCCGCGCACGCAGCGCGTCACGCAGGTTCGCCGGCGGCTCCACCGTCGCCTCCTCGGGTCGGGAACGTTCGGCCGGCGGGGCTCCGACGCTTCGCGGCGTATCTGTTGCCGGGGCGGTTGGGTCCGCCACCGTCCGCCGTCCCTCTCCGCGTCCTACCGCAGTGTCGGCCGCATCCTCCGACGAAAACCGCTCGGGTCGCGTCGGCCGTTCCGGCCGCGAGCCGTCGCCGCGTCCCACGATCGTGTCGGCCGCATCCTCCGACGGAAACCGCTCGGGTCGCGTCGGCCGTTCCGGCCGCAAGCCTTCGCCGCCGCGGCCTCCGTAACGGGCACCGTCGGCCAGCTCGGACAATCGCAGCGAACCACGACCCGACGCACCCTCCGGACGCCGCTCGCCGCCCGCCCCGCGACGCTCGCCCGCCTCCGCATACCGGCCGCTCTCCGCCTGCCGCCGACCATCGGCCATGCCGCGAGTTCGCTCGAATTGCCGCCGGTAACCGTCCCGCTCCTCGGCAGCCAGTTCGACCATCCGACCGCGACCATCACGGCGATCACCATCCTCCCGCAATGAACGGCCGATAAAGGTGTTGTTGATGTTCGTGATGTCCGTCTGGTTGTACTGGCGGTTGTCGATATGCACCACATTGTTCTGCACGATCGTCTGCTGGTTCCACGTACGCGGCGGCCGCCAATCCGCATGGCGGACGTACCAATCGTAGCGGGTCGACCAACGCTGCCGACTCTCGATCCATAAGCTGCCCGGCCGGTAGCGGACGTACGTGTACAGCGGGTCATACACCCGCTGCTGGACATACGTAAAGCGGAACCAGGGAAAGATCCCCAGACTGACGTAATGGCTGCTGTAGTAATCGCCAAAGTAATAGTGGCGATAACCGGGTCGGACCCAAAAATGATCCATCAGCACGCCCGACGAAATGTACACCGTGGGGGTGTAGTAAAAGCCGGGTCGCGTGTAGACCGGGCGGTGGAAGACCACGGGGGCGAACAGATGCCCCCGCGCATCCAACGGGTAATCCCAATAACCGTCGACATACAGACAACCTCGCGGCGTCCAAAGGTAACGGGCCGGGATCCACACGCGCTGGGGACGAGCCACGTTCCAATAGCCGGGCCGCCAAACGTAACGGGTGGCTTGATAACGCCACGTTCCCGGGATCCAGATATGCTCGGGCGTGGGCGGGTTCCCAACCGGACCCAGCTCCAAACTTTCGGGCGGTTCCGGCAAATACTCCAGCTCGGCCAACTCTTCTTGGAACCACGTGCCGGATACCCACTGCCAACCGCCGTCCACCTCGGCCCAATAGCCCGGCAGCCACTGCATCCCCGGCGGGATATGCCGCCAGATCCCGCTGATCCACAAGTAGTTCTCCTGTTCGTCATCCCAAGCCCAATAGCCGGGGATCCAGAACACGTCATCACCCTCCGGCCGGACCTCCGGCGGCAACTCCTCCACCGCTGCGGGCGGTTCGATCGGCACGATCGGTCCCGGCTGCGGGTCCGGATTGTATTGTTCGGCGAACGCCTCATGCACCGGGCCCCGCAGTAACTCCTCAAAATCAGCATCCGGCTCCGCAGCCGGTACCGCATTTCCCCCGCCTGCGGTGGGCGGAGCGGACAATATGGCCGCCAACAGCAGTGCCACTGCAACCATCATCCTGGCGGACATGGCGACTCTCCTTCTCGTGAGTTGATCTGTACCGTGAAAAAACCACCAGCAACGCCACACCACGGCCACCCCGCGTTCCCGGGCCGACGGCCAGTCCAATCATTCTACGGGGATTTCGAGGTGCTGACCTCTGACAAGTCGGTGCAAGTCGTATGCCAAACACAATTATCGGCAATCAACACCAAAAAACACGGGCTTCAAGCACAATCCACAAACTCAGCTATATCATTCTGACAACATGCGACATCAAAATGACAACACTCCTTCCCGCCCCGGGTAGCAGTCATTGGGCATTGGGCAGGGTTCAGGGCCGGGGATTACGAACCCCACCGCACGAACGACACACCGACGCACCGGCCACCGAGCTAACCCATCTCGGTGTGGATGGCCTTTGGCCAACGGGAGGAAATCGAGTACGAGTACGAGCACGAACGACGAACCGATTCACTGGCCACTTCGGCTGTCTGATCGTCGGGTGCGAGGTCCGTATGCGGCCAGGTTGGGTTCGGCGATAAGGGTGAGCAAACGGCCGGTTTTGCGAAGGTATGGCCGTGTGCCTCGCAGGCAGCGGGCCCTCGCGAGGTTGGCCGGTGGTTTTAACGCAGATTTCTTCGGTTATAACTGAGGGACGGAGGTCGGAAGGCGGGCTGGTCGGTTGTGGGACCGAGTCTGCGAGTTTTTCCTGCGTTGTCCCTGGTTTTCCAGGGATGCGCCGGTTCTGTTGCCATTTTACCGGAGGAGCCAGTGATGGGCTCGCCCCCTAAACGAACCAAAAAAGCGAAGCAGCTGAACTCAACGGCCCTCGCCGATTCGGATCATCGACTGCCGAAAAAGAAGATCAAGCGGAAGGACTACGAGCGGCATCTGGCTGCGCTGCATATCGAATTGGTCAAACTGCAGCACTGGGTGGTAAACCAGAAGATGAAGGTGGTGATCGTATGTGAAGGTCGCGATGCGGCGGGCAAAGGGGGCACGATCAAGCGGATCACCGAGTGTTTGAACCCCCGCATCTGCCGGGTTGCCGCTTTGCCCTCGCCGACCGAGCGGGAGCAGACGCAGTGGTATTTCCAGCGTTATGTCTCGCATCTGCCGGCAGCGGGAGAGATCGTGATCTTCGATCGCAGCTGGTACAACCGGGCGGGTGTCGAACGGGTGATGGGCTTTTGCACGGAGGAACAGTTGCGGGAATTCCTGCGCTCCTGCCCCGAGTTCGAGCGGATGCTGGTCCGGGCCGGGATCCATCTGATCAAATACTGGTTTTCGGTGAGCAACGAGGAGCAGGAGCGGCGGTTCCAACAGCGGATCGAGGATCCCACGCGGCGTTGGAAGCTGAGTCCGATGGACCTGGAATCGCGGGAACGCTGGGTCGATTATTCGAAGGCCAAGGACGAGATGTTCGCCGTGACGGACATCAAGCAGGCGCCGTGGTATGTGGTGCCGTCCGATTCGAAGCGGGCTGCCCGCTTGAACTGTATCAGCCATTTGCTCAGTCTGTTCGATTACGAGGATCTCACGCCGCCGCCGCTGACACTGCCGCCGAGGAATCCGGACAACAGCTACATTCGACCTCCGCTGCACGACCAGACGATTATCCCCCAGCTTTATTGAGTTGCGGTATAACCCATTCAAAACCTGAAAACCAAACCCTTGCGGGGTGTGGGAGAAGGAGGAACGGCAATGGCAGGCGCACTTCGAGGACTGTTCGGGCTGCTGTTGGTCGCTGGCGTGGCCGCTGTGGTCCGTGGTGGCGAGGACGCAACGCTGGTGTTGGCGACGGGCGGTGCCAGCGAGTATGTGATCTGCGTGCCGTCGGACCCGTCGCCGGTCGAACGCACGGCGGCGGAGGAGCTGCAGCAGCATCTGGCCGCGGTGACCGGCGTGACGCTGCCGATCCGGGGGGAAGACGCCGTGCCGTTGACCTCGCCTCAGATCGTCGTGGGCCAGGGCCAGCGACTGGCTGAGCTGGCTCCGGAGGTGGCCCCGGAGCAGTTGGGGGTGGACGGGATCGTG
>SLMF01000737.1 GCA_007133715.1 Planctomycetaceae bacterium | reverse complement strand
GAGGTTGGGGAAGTTCTGATGGAGCATGGCAGCGTGCTGCCGGAGTTGTGGGAACCGGCGGGGATGGCCCTGATGGCGACCAATCGGTTTACGAAGGCGATCGAGTATTTCGAGAAGGGCTCGGAGGCCGGGATGCTCAGCTTCACGGCTCAGCGGTACCTGGGCGATCTACCGGCCTATCAGGGTTACTGGGAGGTCGAGCGGGAGCTGCGAGCGGCGGAGGCCGAAGCGGACGATTTACCGCGTGTCCGGGTGGTAACGACGGCGGGCGAGTTGGTGATCGAGTTATTGGAGAACGAAGCTCCGGAGACCGTGGCGAATTTCGTTAGTCTGGTCGAATCCGGCTTTTACAACGGATTGAGTTTTCATCGTGTGCTGCCGGGCTTTATGGCACAAGGCGGATGTCCGCTGGGCGACGGCACGGGCGATCCGGGCTACAAGATTTACTGCGAGGTGGAGCGGGACGATCATCGCAAGCACTTCCGAGGCAGTTTGAGCATGGCGCATGCAGGGCGTCACACGGGGGGTTCGCAGTTTTTCTTGACGTTTTTGCCCACGCCTCATCTGAACGGCGAACACACGGTGTTCGGGCGGGTGATCGAGGGTCTGGACGTTCTGGCCCGCATCCGGCGGGTGGATCCTCAGGACGATCCGGGTGCCCCCCGAGATCGGATCGAGGAGGCGACGGTCCTGCGGAAGCGGGATCATGCTTACGAACCGAACCGGGTCGATTAGTTTGTCGCCCTGAATATATGAAGTGAACCATGCCTTTGGCCGTATGTTGCTCGGAGCTGCGCAAGACCTACCCGGGCAAACCGCCGGTGGAGGCCGTTCGTGGGATCGATCTGGAGGTGTCGGAGGGCGAGTGTTTTGGCGTTCTCGGTCCGAACGGCGCGGGAAAGACCACGTTGATCGAGATCCTCGAGGGACTGATGCCCGCCACCTCGGGCGACGTGTCCCTGCTGGGCATGCGGTGGACGGACCAGCCTGATGCGATCCGCGAACAGATCGGCATTTCGCTGCAAGAGACCCGTTTTTCTGACAAGCTGAACGTGTGGGAGACGTTGAGTCTGTTTCGCAGCTTCTACCGCCGGGGGATTGAACCGGAGGAGGCGATTGCTCGGGTATCGTTGCAGGAGAAGACCGACGCCTGGGTCAAGGATCTGTCGGGTGGCCAACGCCAGCGATTGGCGGTGGCGACGGCCCTGATCGGTGATCCGGCTCTCCTGTTCTTGGATGAACCGACCACGGGCCTGGATCCGCACTCGCGGCGCGAGCTATGGGACATCATACGGGGATGTCGGCAGCAGGGCCGGACGACCGTGTTGACCACCCATTATATGGAGGAGGCGGAACGGTTATGCGATCGGGTGGCGATTGTCGATCGAGGTCGGATCATTGCGTTGGGCTCGCCGCGCGAGCTAATCGCCCGTTTGGGTGGCGACCATGTGGTCGAGTTTTCGCTGGGACCCGACTTGCCCTTACCGGCATGTTCCCCCGAAAAGTGGCAGGATCTTCCGGCGGTGACCGGGTTCCGTTACGATGGGCAAGTCGTGCATCTGTCCGTTACGGAGCCGCACGTCGTGTTGCCCGCTCTGTTAGCCCGCATTGAGCGGCACGCGTGGCGGCTGGCCAGTTTGACCACACGTCACGCCAGTTTGGATGATGTTTTTGTGGTGTTGACCGGTCACGCGATGGACGAGACGGAGGCCGAGGAGAGAGCCGTATGAACCAGGCGACCGCAGTGCGGAAGCGGCATCATCGGCCGTTTGTGAATTTGGTGCTGGCCCGATTTCGGGAGTTTTCGCGAGAGCCGGCCGCTATATTCTGGGTCTACGTATTTCCGTTGATCCTGGTCGTTGCGTTGGGAGCCGCATTTCGTGATCGGCCGGTCAGCGGCCTGACGGTTGTGTTGGCGGACGGTCCGGGAGCGGACGCGACCCGCAGGGCATTGGAAAGCGAGCCACGGCTGGAGACGCGGATCGTCGACGCGGATCGAGCTTATGACCGCCTGCGAACCGGCCAGGCGGATCTGATGATCGTCGTCGATCCGAGCGCCGCCCCCCGCTACGAATACCTCTTCGATCCCACACAGGCGGCCAGTTTACTGACACGCGAGATGGCGAATTCGGTATTACAGCGTGCCGCCCGTCCCGACCCGCACGCGATCCGGGACCGTCCGCTGGACGAGCCGGGCACACGGTACATCGATTTTCTCGTGCCGGGCTTGCTGGGCCTGGGACTGTTGGGTGGGGGCCTGTGGGGCGTCGGGTATGCGATTGTGGACATGCGGATCCGCAAATTACTCAAACGCTACTTGGCGACCCCCATGCGTCGCGGCCACTTTTTGGGTGCCATCATGGCCAGTCGCCTGCTGTTCACGATTTCCGAAGTCGTGCTGCTGCTGATCTTTTCTCGGCTTTTTTTTGGTGTCACCAGCCGCGGGAGCTACTTGGCCGTGGCGGTTCTGATCTTGTTGGGAGCGTTCCAATTCTCAGGGATCGGTTTACTGGTGGCCAGCCGAGCGCGGACGATCGAAACGTTGTCGGGTTTGATGAACGCGGTCATGCTGCCGATGTGGATTGGCAGCGGGCTGTTCTTTCCCATCGAGCGATTTCCGGGGATAGTCCAACCGTTGCTGCGTCTGCTGCCGCTGACACCGCTGATTGCTGGCTTGCGTGGCGTGATGCTGGAGGGTGCTGGCCTCTGGGCGGTTGTCCCTCAGATGGGTTTGATCCTATTGTGGGGCGTAGCCACCTTTGCCCTGGCACTGCGCATTTTCCGTTGGACGTAACGATTGCCAGCATTTTGCGGTGTCCCCGATCTTTCGGGCTAGGACATTAGGCCCGGCAGGCTTGTTCAATGTTTGTCGACTTGCAAGAATAACGCCCCAGTGGGATTTTTTCGAATCGAGGCCAAGCGGGTGATTTATGCAATCGTACATTGAGAGACTCAAGGGGGGGGATTCGCTGAGCCGGGAGGAGATGACGTTGGTCATCGACACGTTCATGCGTGGCGAAGGCAGCGCTGCGGACATCAGCGAGTTCTTGTTTATTTTGCAGGCGAAGGGCGAAACGGTGGAGGAGATCGCGGGGGCCGCCACCTCGTTGCGCAAGCACATGCGGAGCATCCACAGCCGCCACGAGCGTCTGATCGACACTTGTGGTACGGGTGGGGATGGCTCGGGGACCTTCAACATCAGCACGGCGGCCGCGCTGGTCACGGCAGCGGCGGGTCTGCCGGTGGCCAAGCACGGCAACCGTGGGATTACGAGCCGGACGGGTTCGGCCGATGTGTTGGCGGCGTTGGGCGTGAACATCGAAGTGGACGTTCCGGTGATCGAGCGTTGTTTGGATGAACTGGGGATCTGTTTCTGTTTTGCACCGCTGCTGCACCCTGCGATGCGGCATGTCTCGGCTGCTCGCAAGCAGCTGGGAGTCCCCACGATCTTCAATCTTCTGGGTCCGCTCTGTAACCCGGCTTCGGCGCCGATCCAGTTGCTGGGGGTGGGCAAGCCGCAGTTGCGAGGTCGGTTAGCTGCGGCTCTGCAGATGCTGGGCTGTCGTCGCGGTGCGGTGGTCTGTGGCGAGGACGGCTTGGACGAAGTGACCACGGCGACAGGCACTCGGGTCTGCCGGGTGACGCCCGAAAGCTTGGTTGACGAGGAGTGGCAGCCGGAGACGTTTGGCTTGCCCCGCAGCGATCTGACCGCGCTGGCCGTCGAAGGCCCCGAAGGCAGTGCGGCGATGATTCGGGAGGTGTTGGCTGGCCAGACGGGTCCGCATCGCAACATTGTGCTGTTGAATGCCGCGGCCGCCTTGTGGGTCGCGGAAGAAGAGGACTCGCCGATCGCTTGCCGGGAACGGGCGGAGCGGGCCATCGATGGCGGCGATGCTCGTAATCTGCTGAAGCAGTGGGCCGAATTCACCAATCGAGAAGTCGTTTAACCAGGAAACGAGAGGACCCCACGATGCTGGAACTGTATGCACAAATCCAAGAATCCGTCGCTGCGATTCGCGCCCATTGGCAAGGCACGCCGCATGCCGG
>SLMF01000237.1 GCA_007133715.1 Planctomycetaceae bacterium | reverse complement strand
GCGGTCCTGCAACGACCATCCGGTTGCTCAACATGAACAGCAGCAGCGAGGTCACCACGTGCTCTTTTCCGCCCGTCTGGCCGCCTCCGGTAGCAAAGGCACCTCCCACCTTGTCCGTGAAATCGACTTTCAGCTTCCAATTCCAGTCGTCCAGGGCTACCTTCATCTCGCCCGGGATATTAGCAAAGTAGGTGGGTGCCCCCAGGACGATTCCGCCCGCCGCCTCCAAGTCCTCCTTGCCGATCTCTCCCACCGGCTTGACCACCGCCCGGGCACCGGCAACCCGTGCGACCCCCTCCGCCACGCCTCGAGCCATCTCCTCCGTATTGCCTGTCAGGCTGAAATAGGCCACCAGCACGGGAACCATGTCTTCAGCTTCCCCGCAACTCGCAGCGGGGGACTCGGCAAGACCGACAGGCAGATTCCCTGCCGCTCCCAGCAGCGAAAACACAACGGCCCAAGTGCCCGCACGGACGATCCAGCATGACATGACGAAACTCCCCGTCGATACCCACAAAAGAAACAACACGCCCCCAGTTTGCCCCAACCGTCACTTGGAATCAATCACCGGGCAGCTCTATCTTCTACCCCCCTGTACGGGGGGGGTACTACAGGGGGGTGCCCGATTCAAGCTTTGATCACCGGGCAGCCATGAAAGATCGATGCAAATCGGCACGGTTGGGCCTTCAGAGCGAGATTTCACCGCCGCACCCCCTAGTACAGGGATGGGAGAGAAGACGTGCCAAGACTCAGCATATTCACCGTGAGACTTGTGCAATCACGCGCGGGCAGTCACGTGCCAATCTCTGCCGCGTGCGTTATAATACGTTCACGTGCCGCACCATCTTGTACACCACCGCAGGCAGCACCATGTCGACCAGCTCGTCATCCGAAACGTGCCACGATCCGTTCCACCTGGCACGTTTTCTCGACGCTCAAGCCGCAACGTACGATCGGGCCTTGGCCGAACTCCGCAACGGGCGCAAGCGTTCTCATTGGATGTGGTTCATCTTCCCGCAGTTGGACGGACTGGGGACCAGCTCGACAGCAAAGTATTATGCGATCCGAGGACTTGACGAAACCCGTGCCTATCGAGAACACCCGATCCTGGGGCCGCGGCTGGTCGCCTGCGCCCAAGCGATTCTGGACCTCGAAGGCCGTTCCGCACACCAAGTGTTCGGAACCCCCGACGATCTGAAACTCCGCTCCTGCGCGACTTTGTTCCAGCAAATCAGCCCCCCGGACTCCGTGTTCGCACGCTTGCTCGAAACATTCTTCTCCGGTAAAAGTGACCTCCGAACCCTCCAGTTGCTGGGGGTGGAGCCGGATGATCGGTCGGCCCTGGAAGCAGCTTCGTAAACGGTCGACGAAGATGGTTCTTGCCGTTTGTCCGCAAACACGTTATAGTCCAAAGGGATTGAGGGTCTACAAGTCCAATATTCTATTTCGAGTGGTTTCAACATGTCCTTGCAAAGAACACAGCGGATCGGCTTTACGCTGGTCGAGTTGCTGGTAGTCATCGCGATTATCGGCATTCTGGTGGCGCTGCTGCTTCCCGCGATCCAATCGGCTCGGGAGGCAGCGCGGCGAGCCCAGTGCTCGAATCACATCAAGCAGCTGAGCTTGGCGATGCAGAACTATCATTCGTCGCACAATTGCTTTCCGTTTGGGAATGTCCACTCGACGGTCCCTCGACCGGGCCAGAGTGGAAACAGTTTCGGCCCCAGCTTTTACGCCGCTTTGCTGCCCTACATTGAACAAGGCGATCTGTTCGCTCGTCTGACTTGGGTCGGCTCTTCGCCCGGCTACATTCGTGAGGGAACCCCCAGCGCAGGTCGGGAAAACGAAGGGCCCGTTAACGAAGCCGGGGTGATTCCCGTCATGCGGTGCCCTTCCTCCAGCAGCCCGATTCGAAACGGCGCGTTTGCGCCCCAAGCCCATTATGCGGGCATCTCGGGGGCAGCCGAACCGACCAGTTTTGCCGAACCGCGGATCTCGACCGTCACCGTGGGCGGACAACCCACGCTGGTCTCCGGCGGCGGAATGCTGATCCCCAACAAAGTCGTGACGCATGGCGACTGCATCGATGGCAGCTCGAATACCATGCTGCTGGGCGAAATGTCGGGACGTCTTCTGCGACGCGACGGAAACTTCTCCTACCTCTCCGCCTCCGGCACTTCCCACGGCTGGTTGATGGGTTGCCGCGTCACCGGTACGCCGCCCAACCTCGATCCGGGCGGGACGGACAACGACCAACGCTGCTTCAATTTGACCACCATCCGCTACAGCCCGAACCAGGAGCCGTTCGCCTTTCAGGTCTTTCCCGGAATGGCCAGCAATGTCGGGGCGAATAACCCGCTCACCTCCCGCCATCCCGGCGGCGTGATGGTCGGTATGGTGGATGGCGCCACCCGCTTCATCTCCGATAACATCCGCCTGGAAACCCTCAAGCAAATGGCGACTCGCGACAGCGGCACCGTCGTCAACTTGGACTAAAACTCCCCCAGCAAATTCCGGTTCTTCTTTTTTGGTGAGAGCAGATTGATGAAACGACGTGATGCGTTCTTGTGGGCGATGGCAGGCCTGGGCCTCGTAATTGCCGGCTGTAATGGGCACGATTTCGGGCCCACAGGCACCGTGGCCGGTACCCTGCTCAGGGACGGAGAACCGCTCCAGAGTGGTACCGTGGTGGTCTTCATGCAGGTGGATCAAGGCTACGCGGGCTACGGGGAAACCGATGCGCAGGGTAACTTCCGCATCCTCTCCTTCAATAACGGCAATATGCCGGTCGGCCGCTATCAGGTCATGCTCCAACCAGTCACACTCGGCCCCGATCCCGAAAGTGCCACCCCGGAAGATCTGTTGGATCGACCGGAGATGTTTCAGGCGGTGGAAGTTACGGAAGAGTTCGATTTCAAGTACCGTCAGACGTCGACCAGCGGTCTGGAGTTCGACGTCGAGGCGGGCGAGAACATGTTTCGGATCGAGATCGAATAGGACGTCCGCGTCTTGCTTCGCGTGGCGATCAGAACCCGCCCCAGGGATCCTGTCCGCCGTCCTCGTCATCAGCGAACGGGTCCGCTTGCTCGACCGGCACCGCGTCCCCCAATTCGCTGGGCGGCGGGTTAGCAAACGGGTCCTCGTCGCCGCCGAACAAATCATTGTCATCACCTGACAATTCGGGCTCGAAGTCCGGGGCGTCAAACAGATCGCCATCCCCGTCTTCCTGGCCCTCCGGCAGCTCGGCGTCAAACGCGTCTCGCTCGACATCCACATCGTCGGGCAAGGGCGCATCGAACATGTCGTCGGCGGCGTCAACCGCATCGAAACCACCGAAGGGATCGTCGAACGGCTCCCCGGGCAACTCCCGGTCAACGTCCGCAGGCTCTTCCGTTACGGGCGGCAGGCCGCCGGGAGGCAACGCGGGATCGATGGCCGGCTCAGGCGGCTCGCCGTGAGCCGGTACCGTGTCGCCAGGGAGCAAACCACCTTCCGGCGGCGGCGCGCCCGCACCACTGGCATCCACGCCACCCACCGCAGCAGACGAACCGCCGAGCGCCGGGTCCTCGAAGGGATCCGAGTCGGGACCGTCGAAAAGCGTGCCACCCGGAGCCGCCGGGGGTACCGGGTCCGGATCGTCGCCAAAGAGATCCTCCATCGGCTCATCCGCCACACCGGCACCAAACGGGTCGTCATCCGCCGCCGGACGCTCGCCAGGTTCCTCGACTTGTGCCCCGAACAGATCGTCCTCATCAGCCGCGTCAGCCGGCGGAGCCCCGAACGGATCGACTTCGTCGTCGGCCGGGTCGACCGGCGGAGCCCCGAACGGGTCGACTTCGTCGTCGGCCGGGTCGATCGGCGGAGCCCCGAACGGGTCGACTTCGTCGTCGGCCGGGTCGACCGGCGGAGCCCCGAACGGGTCGACTTCGTCGTCGGCCGGGTCGACCGGCGGAGCCCCGAACGGATCGACTTCGTCGTCGGCCGGGTCGACCGGCGGAGCCCCGAACGGGTCGACTTCGTCGTCGGCCGGGTCGACCGGCGGAGCCCCGAACGGATC
>SLMF01000527.1 GCA_007133715.1 Planctomycetaceae bacterium | reverse complement strand
TGGCCACCTCGACGGCCACCGACCCGGAATCGCACAGGAACACGCACTCCAGCCCGCGTGGAAGCACGTCGATCAGGCGTTCCGTCAACTCGACGGCGGGCCGGTGTGTCAAGCCGCCGAACATCACGTGCGGCATCGTCTTCAACTGGGCTTCGGCCGCCGCGAGCAGCGCGGGATGGCCGTACCCGTGGATGGTGGCCCACCACGAGGCCATGCCGTCGATGAGCTCCCGACCGTCGGCGAGCCGCAGACGGACGCCCGAGGCGGCCGCCACGTGATGCACGCCGGGGGGGGCTGTCATCGAGGCATACGGATGCCATACGTGCCGCCGGTCGAATGCGATCGGGTCGTTCATGCCGTGGAGGGCTCCCGGGGCGCGCCGCCGCTTCCGAACGCTTTCAACTCCGCGATCAAGGCGGTGTCCCGCTGCACGTCGCGGCCGCGGGTCGTGAGGTAGCCTCCCGTAATGAAACCGTTGGCGCCGGCCAGCATCAGGAGCCCCTGGAAGTCGTTCATCACCGTCTCGCGGCCCGCGGCCAGCTTGATGACCGCCCGCGGCACGATCAGCCGGAACAGCGCAAGGGTTCTGGCCACCTCGACCGCCGCGGGCGGGGAGCCGTCTTCCAGGGGCGTTCCCTCGATCGGAACCAGGACATTCAGGGGAATTACGTCCACGCCAAGATCGCGGAGCGTGAAAGCCAGGTCGATCCGGTCCCGCATCGTTTCGCCGACTCCCAGAATCCCGCCGGAACACACTTGAACGCCATACCGCTTCAACAAGTGGATCGTCGCGACGCGGTCGTCGGAGGTATGGGTGTCGGCGATGAGGTCGCGGTAGCGGCCCGGCGCGGTCTGGAGGTTGATGTTATAGTGTTCGATTCCGTGCTCCGCCAGAAGCCGCGCGGTCGTGTCAGAGAGGATCCCCAGAGACGCGCTCACGCCCATGTCGGGCTGGCGCGAGCGGATGGCGTCCACCGCCTCGAGGACGGTCAGGAAATCTCCCTCCGGTTCGGTCATGCCGTAGCCTCCGGTCACGATGCAGAAACTGCGCACGCCTTCCGAATACGCAGTTTCCGCGGCGGCAAGGATGGTCTCCGCCGACACCATCGGATAGATTTGCGCGTGGGTTGCGTGCGACGCGGACTGAGCGCAAAACCTACAGTTTTCGCTGCAAAGTCCCGACTTGGCGTTGATGATCGAGCAGGCCTGAAACGGCGGCGAGAACCGGTTCCGCACCCGGTTCGCCAGGGCCACGAGATCAAGAACCTCCTCGCCCGGGACATCCGCCAGCGCGCGGGCCACCCCGGCGTCAAGCGGTTCCCCTTTCAAGACCGCTGCCGCACGCGCCACCCATTCGTTCATGACCCTTTTCTCCTTTCCTTCAAGACGGAATGCCGGTTGAGGAACCAGACGGTGGGCTCACCTGCTGCCTGGCAGCGAAGGTCAAGACCCCGGCAAGACGGCAAGGTGGGCCGAACATCAGGCAGTCGAGCCTCCATGAGTTCGGTCGTTTCGGAAACGGCGACTCGCGCCCTTCCGCTCAGTTATTTCTTTGCCGAGCCCAGGGACGAACATGGGATTCGGACAGAACATACAACGACTCCAGCGGCGGTGTTTCGATCGTATTCCCCTCCTTCGGTTTATGAGTCACTTCCGTCGTGGGGGGGCGCGTTCACCGGCAGCTGACCAAGATACTGATTGATCAACTCGATCGTCTCGCCGCCCGTTGCCAAGACCTCCTCCGCCTCACGCACGGCGGCTAATCTCTGCAGCGATGCAGCCGAAACTCCTAACTCGTTCAAAAATCCGGCGAAAGCCTCCGACAGCTGCTCCCGGTCCTCAATCTCAATCAGCTCCGCCAAGCCTTGCTGAACTTCGTCCGCACTAATCAGTTGCTCCAAAGACGCTTGCCTGTACCGATTACCACACCTTTACGGCTGATTCTACCGCCCCACTCGGCCCGCGCCAACCCGGTGGCCAAGTGCTGGCTCGCAACCGCTTTCCCCATCTCCCCTTCACGAACCGCCGCTTGTAACCCAGGGACACCAACGAAACTCCACTCGCCCTGCACACGAGGAATTACCAACACACTCCTGAGAAGAAGCCTGCAGTGGAAGCGCCTTCTGAAAGGTGGTCCGCATGTAACTTTTTAGGGTTTCTTATGGCTCCCTGTGGGGTCCACGCGCATTCCGTAGATCGAACTCGAGCCGCGGTTGGCACCTGCGTAGAACACCAGCATCCAGGTGCCGTCGTCTAAGGGGGTCATCCAGGGGTAGGACCAATCGGAGAGGTTGTGGGCGTGTGCGGGAATGGCTGCCAGGCGGCCTTTGCGTGTCCATTCGAGTTGCTGGGCATCGGCGGTCCACAGCTCGGCCCGTCCCCGCGTTTGCTCGAAATCCCCGCGAATCGCCTGGATCGCGTACAGCTTGGCAGGCTCCGCGGGCGAGACGGTGATAAAGGGACTGGGCTGGCGGCCGGGTAATTCCGGGGGGATCGCCAGCTGCGAGGGCCGGATGTGCCAGGTTTCCCCCAAGTCGTCCGAATACGCTTCGTCATAACGTCGGGTGTCCCGGTCGTTGGGCAGCCGTAGCTTGCCTACAAAACGGCCTTGGGTGAAGGTGACCGCGGGTTCGAAGTAGGCTCGTTCGGTCACGACTCGCGGCGGACTCCACGTCCGCCCCTGATCTTCGGAGACGGACAGCCAGATCCCCGCCGCCGGGTTGCTGGGGCGACGATAGTGCCCGAATACGACCAGCCCCATCTCCGGGACTTGCAAAATGTGGCCGTACACCGAGCCCGTGGTGTTCTCGGCCAGCGCCGACGTGTCGACCGGCTCCCAGCTCTGACCCTGATCCGTCGAACGCCAGCCCAGGATCGTGTTCTGGCGTTCTCCGGAATAGGCCATCGCCAGCAGCAGGACGGCTCCGTCCGCGGCCACTCCCAGAGCCAAATTGCCGCAATCACGATAGCGATCGTCATCGTCGGGGAAGTAGGCCAGCAGTTGGGGCGCGCTGAAGCGGGTGCCGCCGTCGGTGGACACCGAGACGGCCGGTCCCGAGCCGCCGATGTTATGCCCGCGTCCGGCACTGTAGGCCAGCACCAAAGTGCCTTCGGGAGTCGCCACGATTTTGGGCCAGGAGAGATGCGCGCGAGCCGGGTCGTCGGGGGCCGGCACCAGCAGCCGGGGCTGGCCGTAATCGCCGCCCACGGGCATCCCGTTCGTTGTCAACAGTGCAGCGAGGGCCCACGTCAGGTGGGTGATCATGGTGACGTCTCCTGAAGTTTCTGTTGAGGTGCATCGAGATTCGTGGTTGAGGCGGTGCGGGCCGAAGCGGCGTTGAATGCCACCTGATCTTCATGGCCGCTGCCCACGCCACAGCGAGCCGGAACCCGATTCTCATCCGCTTGGACGACGGCCGCCACAATCTGCCGCACCACGTGTTCCAGATAGTCTGCGTCGGCACAGGATGATTTTTCGTAGGCCAATTCCTGCACCTCTTGCGACGCGTGATCGTACTCGCCGGGCAGGATCATGGCCGTGGGACCGGAGGAATGCGAGTGCGAGGCGGCGATCAGCACCGCCCCGGGCGGAATGCCGCACTGTTCCTGGATGGCCTGACGGGCAGCCTGCACCTGGGCCCGGCGGATGGCGAGCGCGTCGATGCCCACCCACGGCCACGCGTTGCCCCCCGTCCTCGAACACGGCCGCACGGACTTTGCAGGGGTCGTGGAACGAACGATGGTACGATTTGCCATAACCGCCCGGTTGCTCCATCCCGATCTCGGGTGTGATATCGGTTTCGGCAAAGCCCACGGTCATCGGTGGCGATTCGGCGGCCGCGTGCAGCGCGAGCCCGCAGATCCCAGCCCAAACGATCCTCAAACACCAGCCATCACGAAACATGATGCTTCTCCCTCGCAAACCCGGTTGGTCACGCACACGCCACCCTGCACCAGGGGATGCGACCCTGGTTGGCGATTTCAGTGTAAACCGGCGGACGGAGCGGCGTCAACGGTCGACCAGTCGGCGACGGAACGGCCAGGGAAGCACGAATTGATTCGCGTTCGCA
>SLMF01000261.1 GCA_007133715.1 Planctomycetaceae bacterium | reverse complement strand
CGGAGGACCAGCGGGAGCGGTTCCGTCAGGCCAGCTTGCCGGTGCGCGAGCTGTATCTGAGAATGGGAGGACCGCGGGCCGGTGAGGTGCTGGACCGGTTGCTGGCCGCGGTGGCCCGTGCCGAGGAGCAGGCGTCCGCGTTACCTTGAAACCAGGAGTATTCCGTCATGGCTTCCACTGCCCGTTGCGAACCCCCCCGGCATTCGCGGCGGCGGTTCTTGGCTCAATCGTCTTGTGGCCTGCTGGCCACCGGCGGTCTGATAACGGCCGGGCTCGTGCGGCCTCGCCGGGCGACCGCCGGGGCGAACCAGCTGAAGATCACGCGGATTGTGGTCCAGGAGGCACCGGGCCGTCGGGCGACCCCCGTGGCCCCCAACGCGTTTGCCGAGTACCGGGGTTACGAAGTGACCGAGCCGCTGGTCCGGCTCCAGACCAATCAGGGGCTGGAGGGGCTCACTCGACGCTTGAATCCGGAACGCGACCGGAGCCAGCTGCAGAAGCTGATCGGCCTGAATCCGTTCGAACTGTTCGACTGGAACGGCGAGTACTATGCCGGGCCGGCCGAGCCGTATCGGCAGCTGTTGACGGCCGGCGGCTTGGGCGGGATCGACTTGGCCCTGTTCGATCTGCTGGGAAAAGCGCTCGAGCGTCCCGTGGCCGACCTGTTCGGCCCCCGCGTTCGCGAAGCCCTGGAACGCGACATCGCCGTGTTCCGGGCCGTGCGCCACGCGGTGGGACCGCATTTCACCTTGTTCGTCGACGTCAACAACGGCTATCGCCAGGACCCTGCCGCGGGCAAGCGGTTCATCGAGGAAACCAGCGATGTCCAGCTGTTCGGCAAGACCTCCTGGAAGGGTTGCGGACCCGCCGGGCGAGGCTTAGAATTTCAACCAGTTCCTGTCCGTCACCCGCGATTCCCTTATGACGAGGGCGATAATGACCATGAAACCAAATACCAGAATCGTTCCCACACTACTGGTAGCCGCCGTCCTGGCAACTTATTCGAGTGCCCCTGCAGACGATTTCGCAATAATTAAGGCCAGAGTTGTCGAGGAACTACTGCGTCCTGGCGTCGATGAGGCGATCGTCGAAAACATCCTTGAGACCATGAATGACGAGGGAAGTTTTCAGGGAATTGACTATGAAGACCTTTCCCGGGAAGCGGGGTTCCCGCACGGGCGCCACACAGGCAATCTGGTTTATCTGGCAAGGGCTTACAGAAGCGAAACCTCACGTTTTTATCAGGCTCGGGATCTGAAAGACAAGATCGCCCTGGGATTCCAGTTCTGGGTCGAGAACGATTTTGTTGGCAATAACTGGCACAATAACCAAGTGACGACACCGACCAACCTTGTCAATCTGATGTTGCTGGTCGGAGAAGAGTTGCCGGGCGACCATGTGGAATTGGCCCAGCCCATGATTCGCAGAGCGACCCTGGAACGGCAGGAGGGCGTCTTTTATGGCGCGAGACAGAGCGGCGACAGGATCGCGATTGCCGGTATTGTTGCGAAAAACTTGCTGTTCGTGAACGACCGGGAAGAGTTTGCCAGAGTCATCGAAATCATTGGAGGAGAAATAAGATTCACCACCGGACAGAGAGGCATGCAGCATGATTTCAGTTTTCACCACCGGGACGACAGGGTCAACAATACGACGGACTATGGTTACGGAAAATACGCGAATGCATTCGGAGAGTGGTCCCATTATCTGGCAGGCACAGAATATCAGTTTCCAGTGGACAGAATCAATCACCTTGTAGATTATTACCTGGATGGGATATGCAAGCAGTTGGTTTATGGCGTCTATCGCGATATCGGGGTGTACAACCGAAGTATCACCCGCCAGCGGTCAAGCTCACCCAGGGGAACCCGGGAGATCGAGCGACTGCTGTCCGTTACAGACTACCGGAATCAGGAACTGACGCATATTATGCGGTTGAGAAGAGGAGAAGAGGCCCCGATCAGGTCGTTCGCCAAATTCTTCTGGCAAACCGAGCACTTTGTTTTCCAAAGGCCCCATTTCTACACAAGTGTCAGAATGCACTCCACCAGGAACATGAATATGGAGGTGCCCTATAACGGCCCCGGCATCGTAACTCACCACCGGGCGGATGGGGCAAACCACCTGCTTCTGGAAGGAAGCGAATACGACGCGATATGGCCCGTATATGACTGGCAGAAGGTTTCCGGAACGACGACCATGCAAAAACCCCAAAGGCATGTAGACCGAGGATACGGAGGCAACCTGCCTGTCCAGATGAGGGGGCTGACGGGTTTCGTTGGGGGTGTAACTGACGGATTGTACGGAGCCGTGGCCTATGATTTCAAGAGCCCCCATGATCAGCTTGAAGCAAAAAAGTCCTGGTTCTTCTTCGATAACGAGTATGTATGTCTCGGCGCCGGCATCAAGTCTGCACACGATCTGCCCGCTTTCACAACGGTGAACCAAGTGCTGATGAGAAGTGAGGTAACGGTGATGCAGGACGGACGGGTCCGAGTTCTTCCCCAAGGCCGGCACGATCTGGACAATGTAAAGTGGATACACGAAGGCAACGCCGGATACATGATGCCCGAAGCGACTACGGTTCACCTGTCCAACCAACCGGAGCAAGGTACATGGGCAGCGATCACCGCAGAGAAAAACATCTCCGACGAGGTCGTAACCCGGGAGGTGTTTCTGCTGGGCTTCCATCATGGCAGCCATCCCGGAAACGCGGCCTATCAATATATCGTGGTCCCGGACGTCGATGCGGAGGAAATGGCAGCAGCCAGCGCGGACAACCGCAACATCGAAATACTCGCCAACACCCCCGAGATACAGGCCGTCCGTCATCGGGGAATCGGAATTTACCAAATGGCATTCTACCAAGCCGGCGAAGTGGAAATCGGCGAGGGTGCTGCCGTCACAATGGACAGCCAGGGCATGGCCATGCTGAAAATGGACGGGGACCGGATCGATGAACTGACGGTTGCGGATCCGTCCCGACAACTGACCAGGATCAGCCTGACCGTGCCGGGGATTTACAACACCCGTGGTGATGATTTTGTGACGAGTCCCGATAAGAGTGAGAACCGCACCTCGATCGCTATCGATCTGCCGCGCGGTGTCTATGCCGGCAAGAGTGTGACCATCAGGGCACCGTTGCCCCACGGGCTTTGAGCTACAGCGGCTGGACTCCCTGGATGCTACCCGGCTCGCACCACCGCGCGACGGAGCTTTGGCGTCCCCGATCCCGAGAGGACCGACAACTTTTGGAGGCCATCAGCGACGTTAGCCTGGCAGTCGTTGCAACAACTCGATGCTGCCGCTGCCTGAAACTTCGTAAAACAATTCACGATCTTTGAGGTGAGTAGTACAAAGCACATCCCCATCAAACCGTATACCATTTCGCGATTTCGCACTTTCGCGTTATCGCGATTCGTATTGTGAGTGATTTTCAAAGCGGGAGGGTACGTATCAATCGGTTGGGTGCCGCTCGATCAGCACGGCCCATTGGCCGGGTCCGGGGGTGGCCAGTCGCACCGGCTGGCCGCCTTCCAGCCGTTGCGGCGGGTCCGTCCAGCGGCTGTGCGGGATGTCCAGCCAGCGGGCATGGAAGGCGCCGGCGACATCGGACAAATCCAACAGCACCGTTCCGCCGTCGGGAAAGTAGACGGCGTACTGCACCCCGGGGATTGCCGCACAGTAGGCTTCGTTCTCTGCCCGCTCGGCCAACCGTTCGTTGGCCGGTTCGGCGGCGAACACATCCCATTCGTCCAGCAGTCGCCGCATGCTCCGCAAATGCGTCTGGGCCAGTTCGCTGAGTCCCGCTCCGGAAGCGGGGCGATGAAAACGGGCTGCGGCAACCCCGCCCAACACGTTCCGCCACAGCTTGTGCGTGCCCTCTTCCAAGCCGCCGCCGTGCGGCGTGCCACCGTAGATCTTGACGTTGTTCAACGGCCGCGGCGGATCGGCAATCCGCTGCCGGGCAAGCTGCAGGTTGTCCCAATGCTGCTGGCCCGTCTGGTGCGTGTTCTGCGAGGCGTCCACAAACGAATACAACTCGGGATGATCGAAGGTGTGCCGGTGCATGG
>SLMF01000044.1 GCA_007133715.1 Planctomycetaceae bacterium | reverse complement strand
CGCCCGAAGCCTTCGAGATCGTCAGGGCGGAGCGTAACGGTAGCCGACGCCGTGCACGGTCAGCAGGTAGACCGGGTGGCGGGGATCCGTTTCCACCTTTTTCCGCAGCTGGACAATGTGCTGGTCCAGAGTGCGGGTGGTGCCGTAATAGTCGATGCCCCAGACCTCGTTCAGCAGCCGGTTCCGGCTGATCACCTCGCCCGGATGCTCGCGGAACACCTCCAGCAGTTTGAGTTCCCGGAGGGTCAGGGGGACGGTTGTGTCGGCACGGGAGATCTGGTGCCGTTTGCGGCTGACCACGGACTTGCCGAACGAAAACTCATCGGGCATGGCGTCGGCATCCGCGCCGGCGCGGGCCCGTGCCGCCCGCCGCTGGAGCGCCTCGACGCGTGCCAGCAGCGCCTGCATTCCGAACGGTTTGGTGACGTAGTCGTCGCCGCCCAGCTTCAGTCCCACGACCTGATCGATCTCCTGGGCCTTGGCCGTCAGGAACAAGATCGGGGTCTGGTTGTCTTCGCGGCGGATCTGCTGGCAGACTTCGAATCCGTTCAGCTCGGGCATCATGACGTCCAGCACGATCAGCAGCGGGCGATACTGCCGCCACAGCTCGAGAGCCGTTCTTCCATTACCGGTGGGCAGGACATCGTAGCCTTCCGCCTCGAACAGATCTTTGAGGCCATCGCGGAGGGCATCGTCATCTTCGGCGATCAGCAAGGTCGGATTCATGAGCCGTTCCGGTTCAGAGACAGGGTAAAGGCGGCCCCTCCGCCGGGTCGCGGGGCGTACTGCAGATCCCCCCCCATTTTTCTAGCCAGGCCGCGGGCGATGCTCAAGCCGACCCCCAAGCCACCGTGCGGCCGCTCTAAACGGGTTTGCGATTGGGCGAACGAAGTGAACAGTCGCGAGCGGAAGGCGGCGTTGATCCCGGGCCCGCGATCCAGGACGCGGATCAGATACCGTCCGTCCGCACCTTCCGTTTCGCCCTCGACGTCCAGCCGCCTGCCGTCGCGGGCGTACTTGAGCGCATTGTCCACCAGATTCGAGAGGATCTGGTCCAGGGCATCCGGATCGGCATGAACCGTGTGCCCGGTGGTTGCGACTCGCAGCCTCAATTCGACCCCGGCCGCGCGAATCTCCGGTTCGCGTTGCTGGAAAAAGTCCCGCAGATGCAGGGGCGCGTCCACAGGAACCCGTCTCAACCGGAACTGCGGGTCGCGGTCCAACCGGCTCTGATCCAGCAGGTTGGCCACGAGCCGAGCCAGGCGGCCCGTCTCGTGGCGAATCGTTTGCAGGTAGTTGCGGCGTTTGGCTTCGTCCTGGATCTTGCCAGCGTCCAGCATTTCGGCGTACAACCGGATCGCCGCCAGCGGCGTCTTCAATTCGTGCGAGACGTTGGTCAAAAAAGTCGTCTTGGTCCGGGCCTCGTGTTCCGCCGCCGCCAACTGCCAACGCAAGAGGAGGGCTCCCATCCCGATGGACAAGGTGATGCCCAGCACCAGGGCGGAGCCTAACCAGCGGAAGGCGACGACTTCCAGCACGGGGTCGCCGGGCGGGGCCGCGTAATGCACCGTCCAGCCGGGCAGATCGGAGCCCAACGTGGCCGCGCCCGTAAGAAACTCCTCCGGCCACTGCTCAGCCAGCCCGTCGCGCGACAGGCTCCAAACCACCTCCTCACGCCGACTCTCCGGCAGCAGCCGCTGCAGGTTGCGGTAGAGGAAATCCGTATCGACCTCCAGCACCCGGACCTGAGGCCGCGACTGGCTGAGCAGCCATCCCCAGAGCACGCGTTTCGCGGGCACCCCGACCCAGGCCCAGCCGCGCACCGCCTGCGGGCGCTCGGACGCCGCCGAACTCGCATCGGTCCGCGCCGCCGCCGGTTCGGCCAGGGCTCCTGGATCGGACGCGTGCAAGGCCGCCCCGGGGGCCGTGGCACGGCTGCGAGCCAAAGTGTCTAATTCGCGGCGCGTCTGCAGCTGACCCCGCGCAAAGGCCTGGTTCCGCGTCAGCTGCTCGTCCAACATGCTCCGCCCCATCGACTCGAATTCCAACTCGGACACATCCCAAGGCAACTCGCCCTCGAAACCCTGCAGCGTCCCGGCAACAAAACCCGCCGGAGGACGCCATAAACCGCTGGCCCGCACAAACGGATTCTCGGCACACAAGGCCGCCAGTGCCCGTTCCAGTTGTTCCGGCGGAGCCTCCGATAACTCCGCCAACGTGTCCAGCAACGCCTCGCAGATCTCCTCGAAAGCCAGCAGCAGGTTCGCCGCAGCCGTCTCCGCATGCTGATTCAGACTGGCCAGCCTCGCCGTGCGAAACGCCGCCAGATTGTCCTCCATGCGATCCGCCTCGCGCTGCACCAGCCACACCGTGCCCAGCCCCAGCAGCAAAGTCGGCAACAGCAGCAGCGCCCAGAATGTGAGACCTTGTTTCACGAGCCGATACTCCCCGTCGATCAGCGTTCGTCATCGATGCGGACCCGGCCCACCGATTGCTGATTCCGCAATTGATAAGCGTCGGTCCGCCGTTCGAGAACCTCCTGGCGGGAGAAGGTGCGTTCCTGCAGGATCTGCGACTCCCGCTGGCCGTAGCTCTCCAGTCGGGCCGCTGCCGGAGCCTGAATCCCGGCCGCCGCCGCCTCTTCACCCAATCTCCCTAACCGCTCCTGAGCCTGCTGGCGATCGCCACGCTCGACCAGATCCAGCACCTCGTCCTGAACCGCAGCCTGATGTAACTCGACCCACGCGTTCTGGACCTCCAGATTCACCGCAGCCTCCGCCTCCGCCGCGCGACGGGTGTAGCGGACTTGCGTCCCCGCCGAAGTCTCGCCGTCCCGATTATCCGCCACGCAGCGGTACCGAGCCCGGGCGACCAACGCATCCAGCACCTGTCCCTCGTCACCCTGCGGGATCGTCAGCTCCAACACGCTGTACTTGCTGGCACCTCCCCCCAGATCGTGGAAATCGATCTCGAGCCGGTTGCCCGTCTGCCGGTAGGTCCGACCCAACACCTTATCCAACGTGACCTGCGCAGGCAACTCGATCGTGATCGTCACCCCGGTCGCCACCGTGCTGACCAACGCTCCGATCTCATCCTCGAAGATCTTCGGCAGCGTCTTGGGGTTATCCACAAAGTAGTTATTGCCCTCGCTGGCCTGAGCCAAACTGGTCAACAGTTGTTCATTGTAGTCCCGGCCCAGCCCGACCGTCGAGACGATCACGCCGGACTGAGAGAACTCGCGGCCCAATTGATCAAACGCCTCCGGTCGCGTCGGTCCCACATTGGCCAATCCATCCGACAAAAGGACCGCGCGATTGAGGTGCTTTTTGTCCAGATTCTTCTTCAACTCGGCAAGTCCGGCTTGCATCCCGCCGTGGATATTCGTCGTTCCACCCGCTTGGATGCCGGTGATCTGCTCTTCGACCAGCCCCAGATTGGTCAGTCTCTGGGCGGGGATCAGCGTTTCCACCTTGCTGTCGAAAACGACCACCGAGAAAATGTCTTGACTGCCCAAGCGGCGGACGGCTTCGATCGCCCCTTGCCGAGCGTGCTCGATCCGGTCACCACGCATCGATCCTGATTTGTCGATGATCAAACTCAAGTTCACCGGCGGGCGCTCCGCTGCGGGCAATTCCGCACCCTCCACCTCGACCTTCACGCGAACCGTGTGCGACTTGCCCGCTTCCACCACCGGTCGATCACTCGTGATCCGCAGGTGAACCGTTTCGGCCGGTGCCCGCAGCGGCATCGCCAACAGGACCAGCAAAATCGTACTCCCGCAAAACAACTGTCGTGCCATGATCAGCTCCTTCAAAAGAAAGTGGGATGGCGAATCACCACCGGGATCCGTACTTACCTTATTCTGTTCCGAAAGCCGAAACCAGTTGTCAGCGGCACGTCAATCGTTTGTCAAAAAAATGTAAAACCGAGTGCCGCAGATCAGAGTTGACGTTACATAACTCGATTCTCTTGGATGCCCCCGGCTCGCCCGGGGGAGGATTCACGCTCTTCGCTACCTCCGCCCGCTCCCCTTGTTTCTCTTGGGTAGCCCGGCTTGCCCAGGGGGCGTTTCACGCATTAGCTT
>SLMF01000407.1 GCA_007133715.1 Planctomycetaceae bacterium | reverse complement strand
CGAACAGCCGGTCACCGGGTTGGTCCGTCGCTGCACCCTCGCCCGATTCTGGCGAAACGTGGCTGCCTTCGTCCGCCGCGCCCCGACTGCCCGCGCGGTCGCTGCCCGGTTGGTTGCTGCCCTGCCCGTCGTCCGCCTCGCGATCCGCCTCATCCGGCTGGATGGGCGCGTCGATGCCCCGGGCCGCGGGCGGCGGGTCCGCAGACTCCTGCTCCGTTTGCCCCGATCCTTCATGCCCCTCGACCTCCGGAGGCAACTCGCCGCTCGATTCGTCCGGTTCCGTCGCCGTCGAGGGCGACTCGTGCCCCGGCCCTCGCACCGCAGCGTCCGGGGCGTCCGAACCGCCGGCAGCGGACGGGTCGGCAGACGGGTCCGCATCCTCCGACTCGGAGATCTCCAAGTCGCCAGCAGCGGAGCCCTCGGTGGGCGGCTGCGGTTGGCCCGCCGCGTCCCACTCCGGCTCTCCCGGTTCCGGCGATAGTCCCTCCTGATCGGCGAGCAGCTCCTCGTCCCCTGTGCTCGGCTCGCCCGGCTCGGGAAGGGCGTCCCGGCGAGCCGCAGATGCCTCCGAATCGGTGGAATCCTGCGAACGCAAGTATTCCAAAGCTCGTTCGAATACCTCGCCGTCGTGCAAGGGCTCTTCACGTTCCGCCGCGCCGCTCTCCCGCGTCGCGGCCGCATCGCGAGGACCGCCGGCCGGGTCTGCCGCTTCCGCCGCATCGGATTCGCCGGCCAGGCCTGCCGCCCCGTCTCCGTCGCCATCCGCCGATTCGCCCAACGTGCTGTCACCGTCTGCCACCCCGTCACCGGGCGACGCACCTTCCGGTTGCTGACCAGCACCGGCGGGAGAATCACCCGCGGCGTCCTCCGTATCGCCCGTCTCTCCCGATTCGGCACCCTGGCCCGGCGCCGCCGGCTCGTCCGCTACGGCTCCCGGACCCGGCTGCTCCTCCGACTCGTCCGTGGCGGGCGAATCCGCAGATGCGGGTTGCGTCGGATCCTCGTCGGCACCTGCCGCAGCCTCCGACCCCTCGCCTGCCTCTTCCTCGCCTGCCTCTTCCTCGCCTGCCTCGGGATCGCCTGCTTCGGGATCGCCACCCGCATCGTCCTCCAGACCACCCGCGTCCTCGGCGTCGTCCGGGGGCACCGCGTCTTCCTCCAAAGCATCGGGGGCCGAAACCGGGTCCCGTTCCGGCGGCAACAATATCACCTGGTACCGCGAACTCCGCACCCAATTCGGCTCGTATTCGTCCGATTCCCAACACCGTCGATTATCGCGGCCAACCGCCCAGAACACCAACTCGTCTCCTGCCACCAGCTCGAGTTCCCAAGGCCGCAGTTCGAACCGGCGAATCACCTGGCCCGTGTGCCCCTCGGCATGCTCGAACAAGGTCTCCGAAAACAAGTCGGCTCCGTCCCGGGCCGCTTGCAACACCAAGCTCCGCAAACCGTAGTCCGGGTCCAGAGCCCGAACTTCAATCTGCTGGGCACGGTCCACAGGCAGCTCGATTCGCGGCTGCTCGGGAGTCAGGATTTCCACTTCGGGACTCAGATCGCGGGTCACCGCGATCCGATGCAGGGGAGCCCGCGTGTTGGTATGCCCGTCGGGCGTCTCGAACCGCAAGCGGTAGCCTGCATAGGGGGCACGGTTCTGCGAATCCAACGAGAGGATAAAAGAACCCCGGGCCTGCTGCTGGTCCACCTCCAGCGGCACAGACGGGGGCAGGGTGGCGGGCGAGTCCGCAGCCGGGTCGGGTTCGAAAACCAGACGCGCCCAACGTATCGGTTGATTCGCCCGTGCCCGAACGGTCACCCGCGTTCCTTCCACGGCCTGCACATCCGCCTGGCGCGAGACCACCCGCGGCGGCCGACGCGTGTAGGCCGGGTACTCGTACTGGACTTCCTCCACCAGCATCGTGGGTGCCGGCAGGACCTGCAACCGGTAGGTATCACTCCGCGCATCTCCCGCCTCGATCCAGTAGCTCAGATCCTGCTGGAGGCCCTCCGGGTCCGGCGGCAATTCTGCCTGATAGTCCAGACCGCCGGGGCCCCCACGCATCGAAATGCGTTGCCGCTGAATCCGCTCGTCCGCGGACGACCAAACCAGCGAGACCGGTTCCTCCGGTCGCAAGTTGTAGCACCGAGCCACGACCGAAACCGCTTGGCCCTGCACCACCTGTTCGTTGCCCGGCAACACGTGCTCGATCCGCACCCGGGCCGGGCGCGGGATGTCGGCCCACGGCGTGGCGATCCGCCGCACGGTCTGCAAGGGATCTTTCGGGGACAGGATCGTGTAGGCGGCGAACAGGACCAGGATCGCGATCAACCCATACCCGATGCGGATCAGACGCGTCCGATCGACGGCGGATTCCGGTGAAACATGGCTCAGATCGTGAGCGGCCCGCAGCTTCAAGGCCTCGAAAACCCCTGTCCGCAGCCCGGCACGATCCCCGCGGAAGAGCAGGAAATTGACGACGCTGTTCTTGAGAGTCGGGGCGCTCTGTTCGATCGAATGAGCGGCATACAGAGGGTTCACCCTTCCCAACAGGAGGGGAAGGACCGCGACTGCGAAGTAGGCCAAGGACCCCGCGACCAAGGCAGCCAGGAACACCCATCTGCCCCCCACCGTCAAAGGCAGCAGCCAGTGGTCGATCAGGGCAGCTGCCCAGAAGAAAGCGAGCAGCCCGGCGGCCAGCATCATCAGGCTGCTGAACAGATCCACGCGTTTGACCTCGCGGGAAGCCTGTTTCAGCCGGCCTTGGATCAAGCGGTCGGGACTTTGAACGCCGGGGGGCGGCGTAGGGCGGGTTTCGGGCGGCGCGGTTCGAGTCGACGTCATGGTGCCCACGTTTTCCAGGGAACGCAATCCAGTGCTTTCCTTTTATTATAGACGATACCGCAATCGGCGACCCGTCCCCTCGTCGCGACTTGCCCTGATTTCCGCATCGAGTCCGCAGGAACCCCTAGCGACTGCGGAAATTCTGGCCCCGGCGGGTGACGTGACACGGGCTCTAAGAGGCCCTATTAAAACCGCATCGGTCTCGGAGATCCCGACCCGCATCGGCGGTTTTGTTCAGGCCTCTTCAGGAAACACAAGCCAGCCGAGGAGCGGGGTTCTTAAAAAAGAAGCCCGCACGAGCGGGCTTCGAAAAAAAGAGAATGAGTCCGGGTGACC
The DNA here is from genome assembly GCA_007133715.1 of Planctomycetaceae bacterium. Classification (GTDB taxonomy): domain Bacteria; phylum Planctomycetota; class Planctomycetia; order Pirellulales; family Pirellulaceae; genus SLMF01. The sequence continues at coordinate 914 of SLMF01000407.1, read as the reverse complement.
TTCAAGCTGCCGGCCGCAACTCCTCGTAGGCCTGGAGCACCTCGTGGAGGTCCGAGCTGATCGTCACCTGATCGTCGTCGAAGTCGCGCACCCAAGCGCGTCGGAGCCGAATCGCATGCAGCAGCGTGGGGAGAATGTCGCCCAGGCAGACAGTTACTCTTTTTGGGGGCGAGTCGGTGGGCACAGAACAAACCGGCGAATGCTCGTCGTCCCGGCCGAAATAGACACGCAGGTAGGGGTGAGACATAAGCATCAACACTCTCTGAATCGAGGATGAAAAGCTGTACGCACGACGGAAGCCCTGGAAGAGAAACTGCCTCCGCCCTCTTTTTATCGGTTGGAGGGGTTGGTTAAACTTTAACGGTTCTTCAGTCGTCGAAGATGCCAGCACCGAAGGCATCAGCAGCGTCGGCAGGCCGGAGTGTCGCCTGTGCGCGTTGGTTTCGGTGATGGGGCGCGGGCGGGGCGGGTTCCGCTGGTTGCATCTGGTGGGAGTTCGGTACCGGCGTCGCGGGCACGCTCCGCTGCTCGAGTTCGTCAAACGACTCGTACGCGTCCACGTCCACGTCGCCGTAGGTGTCGTCATAGCGAGAGACGTATCCCGGTTGCTGGGCCCGTTTCAGTTCTTCCGCGTATTCGCGGAGGATGCTCTGCTGGACCATTTCCCGGCACTCGGAATTGATGGGGTGGGCGATGTCGGCGTACAGTTTGACGCGTCCTGCCGGATCGCGGGCGGGACGGGTTTCTTCGAGTCGTGCACCGCAATGGTTGCAGTAGAGCGCGCGGAGGTGGTTTTTGGCGCCGCAATGGGAGCAGTGCGTGGTCAGTTTCCGGCTGGGCATGGCCACGAAGGGCCCCTGGGTGCCTTCGATAATCTTCAGATCGCGAATCACGAAGCAGTCATCGAAGGTGAT
>SLMF01000316.1 GCA_007133715.1 Planctomycetaceae bacterium | reverse complement strand
GCGCGGGTCTCCCGACCCCGCCGAAACGCCCGACCTCACCACTCACCACTTGTCACCCTTGCGGTGAGCCCCGCCTTGCCCGTTCTTCGCGTGGTGGCCGGCTTTATGCTTTGCGTATTTTGCCGTTGCGAACGGGATCGGGGGGTGCGAGGAGTGCTTGAAATTTTTGGCGTAAGGTGGCGGTATCGGGTGGGGGGTATAGTTGGATCAGGGCGAGGACATGGTGGAGCAGTTGGTCGACGGTGGCGAGGTCCGCACCGTGCGCGATCGCTCGCCGCAACCCCGAATGCTGGGTGCTCTCCAGCGACTCGCCCTCCGCCTCCAACTCTTCGTACAGCTTCTCGCCGGGTCGCAGGCCGACTTCTTTGATTTCGATGGCTTCGGGCGGGAGTCCGCTGAGCCGGATCATGTCGCGTGCCAGGTCGACGATTCGGATCGGCGGGCCCATGTCCAAGACGAAGATCTCGCCGCCCCGCCCCATCGCCATCGCTTGCAGAACCAGTTGCGACGCTTCCGGAATGGTCATGAAGTAGCGGGTCATCCGCAGATCGGTGATCGTGATCGGTCCGCCGCCGCGGATCTGACGCTGGAAGATCGGCACCACGCTGCCGGTCGAGCCCAGCACGTTGCCAAAGCGTACGCAGACGAAACGCGTGTCCGATTGGCTGCTGCGGGCATGAATGTATCGCTCCGCCAATTGCTTGGTCATCCCCATCACACTGGTCGGATTCACGGCTTTATCGGTCGAGATCAGTACGAACTGTTGCACGTGGAATTCTTCGGCCAGATCGGCGACCAGCCGCGTGCCGAATACGTTGTTCTTGATGGCTTGACACACGTTGGCTTCCATCAGCGGCACGTGTTTGTGGGCAGCCGCATGGAACACGATTTGGGGGCGAAAGGCTTCGAACACTTGACGCATCCGCTGGGCGTCGGTCACGTCGGCAATCACCGGGCACAGCCGTGTCCCGCCGGGCCGCTGAGCCAACTCGTTGTGGATATCGAAGATGCGATTTTCACCGCGGCCCAGCAGGACCAGTTCGTCGGGACGGAAGCGGAGCAGTTGTCGGCAGATTTCGGCGCCGATACTGCCGCCCGCACCGGTGACCAGCACGCGCCTGCCGAGGAACAGGTCGCGGAGGGCGTCGCAGTCCAACTGCACGGGCTCGCGGCCCAAAAGGTCGTTGATGTCGATCGGTCGGACCGGGATGTCGAAACTGCCTCGCAGGTGTTCGTCGAGCGAGGCGACGATGCGGAGTTCGAGATGGGCGGTGCGGCAGTCGGTCATCAGCTGGCGGAGGCGGTGTCCGGGCAGTGTGCCGGCCACCACGAGCACTTCGGTCACGCGAAAGCGGGTGGCGAGAGAGGCCAGGTTATCGATCGAGCCGAGCACGGGGATGTCGCCCATGCGGTAGCCGTCGGGTCGGCAGGTGTCGCCGTGGAAGCTGAGGAACCCGCGGACTCGCAAGGGCAGTTCGGGGTGCGCGTGGATTTGCTGGGCCAAGCGGCCGGTGTTGGGGTCGGTGCCGACCAGCAGCACGGGGCGGGGTTTGCTGCGAGCGATGAAGGGTCCTAGATTCTCGCGGAATGCTCGCCAAAGCGCGCGCAGCCCGCCGAGGACGGTCAGGGTGAGCAGGGCGTCCAGCAGCAGGACGGCGCGGGGGATGTCGGGGATCAGGTGGAATTGGCCGAGCGCCGCCAGCAGCAGGAGACTGAACCCGACCGTGCGGACCAACCCGATCACGTCGGCGAAGCTGACATGACGCCACCAGATGCGGGAATGACCCATCAAATAGAAGGTGGCCATTTTCAGGGCCAGGACCCAGGGCAGGGTGTTTTGGAAGGTGCGAGCGGCGGTGGCGGGCAGGGGGAGTTCGAAGCGGAAGGCGAAGGCGGCGAAGTAGAGGATGGCAAAGACACCGGCATGGACGGCGGCTAAGGCCCAGGCGCGCCGCGAGAGGACGTCGGTGGTCACGTAGCGCGTGAACGCTTCGAAACGTTCCGCAAAATAGGACGGCGTGGCGTGGGGCATTTTCGGGTTCGTGGGTTGGGGTTCTTCGTTCGTGGGTATCGTTGCGTCAAATCAGGGTGGGGGCTTGGGGGGCGGCGGCTGGCACGAACGGACGTTTCATAACGAAGAACGAAGTACTCAAGAGGCCATCACTCCGTCGCAGACTCCATCCCGGTAGCTTCCACCCTGTTCGCAGGGTGCTCCCTTTGCTTCCCCGATCCGCTGGATTTCCGCGCGACGTCTCGCCGCATTCAACTTGCCTGTCCAGCAAGATGAGTAGAGTCTCATAAGATGGCGAAGTCTGACATATCGCCAAGCATCACTCTACTGTAAAGGGCGATGTTGCTATGTCAAGCGATTCCCGGTGACTACGAACAAAAAACTACGAACAACGCACCGCCTGCCGACGTAGCTCATCACCCCCCCCAGTCCGCCGCGACCCGCTTGCATCACCCGTCGCGAAACGTCATGCTGGCAGTTGAAGTCCTGGAGATTCATAGGAGGAGAGCGATGTTTCGTTGCGGGTTGTTGTATTGGGTGTTTGCCTGGTCCGTGACTGTCGGGGCGGTGGCCTCGGATTCCGGGCTGGAGGCGTTGGTCGGGCAGGGCGGCCGAATCCAGCTGACACGAGGTCGCGAGACGATCGCCCAGCTAACAGCCGGGGTCTACAACCAGGACTGGACTTCGGCGGAAGCCTCTGCCGATCCCCAACGCCAGGACTCGGATTCCCGCCGCCATCTGCAGATCGCCGTCCCGGGAGGGGGGAGGTTGAGCGGTTGGGGTGATGTGCGTGATCGCGAGGGGGCCCTCCACGCCCGGTACGAGCTGACGCCGGATCGCGATCTGGTGCTGAATTCTCTGCAGGTCAGCGCCGATTTTAGCGTTTCGACGCTGGCCGGTGGCCGCTGGCAGGCTGACGATCGTCGGGGGGGGTTCCCGGTAGAATACGAGAGTCCCGGTGTCTTTTCGGGTTCGATCCGCCGGTTGGCGATCGAGTTGCCGGGTGGGGGCAGGCTGTTGTGGAGTTTTCCCGAGCCCACGTCGGTTTTGTTGCAAGACAACCGGCAATGGGGTCCGTCCTTTTCGATCCGCATCTTTCGTTCGTCGAGCAGGCAGCAGCCGTTTGCCGCGGGCGTGCCCGTGGGCATCGCGTTTACGCTGGCTGCTGGCGAGGGGCTCCGTGTCGCGCATGATGCGCCGGTGACCCTCGTCGCCGGCGAAGATTGGATCCCCCTGCAATTGGAGCTGGAGATCCAACCGGGCAGCGCCTTGGATTTCTCGGGGATGGGATTTCAAGATGCTCCGGCGGGCAAGCACGGCTGGCTGATTCCCGATGCCGACGGCCGATTCGTGTTCGAGCAGCGACCTGACCAGCCGGTTCGTTTTTACGGAGTGAATTTTTGTTTTTCGGCTCATTACATCACGCACCGGCAAGCCGACCAGCTGGCGGATCGTCTAGTGCGATTGGGTTACAACGCGATTCGTCTCCATCATCACGAGCGCGAGTTGACGGAACCTGGCGACGGGCGTCTGCGAATGATTCCCGAGAAGCTGGATCAACTGGATTATTTGATCGCTGCCTGCATTGGCCGGGGCATATACGTCACGACGGACCTGTACGTCTCGCGACCGGTGGACGTCGCGCCCTTCTTGCCGGAGGGCGTCGACGCGCGTCGAGACGCGATGAATCGTTTCAAGGTCCTGGCGGCATTGAACCCGGCAGCGTTCGAGAACTGGAAGGCCTTCTCGCGTCAGTGGCTGGAACACGTCAATCCCTACACGGGTCGAGCTTACAAGGACGAACCGGGGCTGGCCTGGCTGGCGTTGATCAACGAGGGGAACCTGACCAATTTCGTGCGCCTGGCCAAAGACAGCCCGGACTACCAGCGGGCCTGGAATCGTTGGCTGCGGGAGCGATACACGGATCGCGACGCGCTGGCCGAAGCCTGGGGACCGTTGCTGGGCGACGACCAGGATCCGTGGCGTGGCAACGTGCCCTTGGACGGTTCGGTGTACGGTCAGGATCGGCGGACGCGGGATCTGATCCTGTTTTTGACGGAGGTCGAGCATGATTTTCTGCTCCGCGCCACCCGGTTCCTGCGGGAGGAATTGGGCGTCAAGGCTCTGTTGACCAACATGAACGGTTGGACGAACCATGTGGTCAGCCAGCAGGTGCGGGCGGATATGGACTACGTGGACGACCACTTCTATGTCGATCATCCGCGCTGGGTGGATCAGGCGTGGCGTCTTCCCAGCCGTTGCGATAACACCAGTCCGATCGCGGGAGGAGCCCGTGGCGGACGTCATCTGGCGTTTACTCGTCTGTTGGACAAGCCGTTTACGGTATCGGAATACAATTATTCCGGGCCCGGCCGATATCGCGGTGTGGGGGGCATTCTGACCGGCGCCTTGGGGGCGATCCAGGATTGGGATGTGATCTGGCGTTTCGCCTACAGCCACAATCGCGACCATCTGTTCCAGCCCGGCCGCATGGATTACTTCAACATGGTCTCGGACCCGTTGAGCCAGGCGGCCGAGCGGGCCAGTCTCTGTCTGTTCTTGCGAGGCGATATGCAGGCGGCTCCTCACCGCGTCGGCATCCTGATGACCGACGAAGATTTCCTGAACCCGCCCGCTTCGATCCCGCGACTGGCACCCGATTGGCATTGGGCCGCCTGGGTGACGCGAGTCGGCACGCGGGTCAGCCAAGCTCCGCAGCACTCGCTGCCCGAAGATCTGATCCTGCCGTTGAATTGGGCGGCAGGCGGATCGCCAGACGGAGAAGCGGCGGAATCCGAACGCGACGCTCCTTATTCCCTGGGGCGGGAACGTCTGGTCGATCTGCTCCGCCAACGCGGCATCTTGTCCGCAGACAATCCGACCGATCCGTCACAGGACATTTATCGCTCGGAAACCGGTGAGATCACCATCGAAGCCCCGCGGGACCGCATGACCCTGGATACGCCCCGTACGGCCGGAGGTTTTGCCCCGGCGGGCGAGCAGATCGCGACCCGCCACGGCGTCCAGATCGCCATCCAAGACACCGCAGCTACGGTTTGGGTCAGCTCCCTGGACGTCCATCCGATCACCCGCAGTCAGCGGTTGTTGGTCACGCACTTGACCGATCTGCAGAATACGGAGATCCGTTACGCCGAGCGAGCTCGGCAAACGCTGTTGGATTGGGGCAGCTTGCCGCATCTGGTTCGCGCCGGCAGGGCGGAGGTCCGAGTCCGGTTGCAGGGTGCGGAGGACTACCGTGTCTGGGCGTTGGCGACCAGTGGGCAGCGGCTGTCCGAGGTGTCCTGCGTGGTCGAGGGCGAGCACCTGGTGTTCACGGCCGACGTGGCGGCCGCTGGCGGTGAGCGGGGTGCCGTGTTGAGCTACGAGATCGCCCGGCGTTGAACTCGGGCGGGCTGCGTAAGCCAAGCCCGCAAACACCGCCACTCGCGGCCGGAACCTTGTCGTGTCCGACAGGCAATCTGCCGCGATCAGGAATCCGGTTGATCGGGATCGACGGCCGGGTCCACTCGAGGACCGATCGTGGCCTGATCAAATTCCTCCTGGATTTCCGGCAGTGCCGAAGCGCGGGCCAAGTCGATTACGCGGCGAACGTCTACATAGGGGTTCCCGCGGACCACGCCATCGCGAGTGGCCTGGACCGGGTACAGCGGAATCCACAGAAAATGCCCCGCCGAACTCAAAGCCCGGCCGCCGACAATGTGCCCCTCGGCATCCAGCGCCAAGCGATAACGCAACGTCATGCTCTGACGCTGGTTGCCAACCACCGCCAGACGCTCCGTGCTGGTCTGACGTGTCGTGTCGTTGCCGTACCCCGAGTAGGTAATCGTCGTGCGAACATCCTTAAAACGATAGTTCCCATGGGACCCGGCGTCTTCCAGCGAGTCGACTCGGTAAGCATAGATCGGGTTATTCCAGGCTTGGCGGCCTCTCGTCCGGTCGATCCCGATCGGATGTCCGGCCTGACCGATGTAGTTGCCCAGCGCCAGGTGGAAGGTTCCCATATTCGGCCCGCCATCGCTGGCCGAAGGGGGAGCGAGCAACAGATAGCTGTCCGGGGTGGTGCGATTGTAGATACAGCTGAGCAATGCCTTGATGTCCGAGGGCTGGAAGACAACGCCCGGGGTGCCGCCCACGCGGCCCGCGTCCACCGCGCGAATCGGCTCGGGATGCCTGATTGTCGAAGCCGTGAAGCCGCTGCAGTACCCTTCCCAGGATTCGGAACCGGTGCGGATCCGCCGGGCAGCCAGCAGGGCCCGCGACGTGCCCATCAAGCGGTGCAATTCATGCGCGTGTGCCAAATCCTGGCCGCCGTTAAAGGCGCGATCATAAACCACCAACGGCGACGAGCCCGCCGAACCTCGCGGCAAGCCCTGCCGTCGGGCGGCCAGCAATCCCGCCGTGCGCGCGCCCGCCACGCTGCTCAGACCGCCGCTGGTCTGCGGATGGATGGCCGCCGAATACGGAATCCGCCAGTCCGGGACGGAAGCCTCGCCAGCCAGTTCCTCCAGACGCGTTTCGTACGTCAGATCCCGGTCCCAGAAATAGTAATTGAAAAGAGCGACCTGCTCGTCCCGCTCGCTCGGGACCACCTCGCCTTGCACCTCACGCGGTCCCGTGTTGTTGTCGAACCGCTCGCCCCACGCAGCGGTCGCTGAAAACATCAGGCTGCCAAGCAACAGCCAACCCAGCCCTAAGGAAATGATTCGGTCACGCATCTCCGCCCCCCGGCAAAATGGACCTTAAACTCGTCACGGACGGCAAGAGCGGCAGACGACGCAACGCGTCCCAAGCCGCTCTCGACTACAAAAGAAAGGATGCCTCCCGCAAACGGCAGTAGGCATCCTTTCAATCGAACACAACAAGCGGTCTGCTTACTTGCGGCGCCGCCAGCCGAGCGTGCGGACACGCGGCGTGTGGCATTCCCTCAGGCAGCAAACCTGGTCCGGCTTCACCTGGTCCGGCTTCACCTGGTCCGGCTTGACCTGGTCCGGCTTGACCTGGTCCGGGACGACCTGGCCCACCTTGACCTGGTCCGGCTTCACCTGGTCCGGCTTCACCTGGTCCGGGACGACCTGGCCCACCTTGACCTGATCCGGTGCGACGACCTGGTCCGGCTTGACCTGATCCGGTTCGGCGGCCAAGGCCGACTGGCTGGCCAAGCAGGAAGCCACAACGATCGCGATAGCGAGAACAAAACGCATTCCAACGCCCTCCTTAATCGGGTTAGAGAAACAACCACTACGTAGCAAGCTCATGGGTGCCGACAGTTTGCTCTGATCACTGGGATAACAGAGGCCGTTCTGTTTCAATTCTGGTCACCTTATATTATGGCGACCGACATCCGCGGGGCAACATGTCAAATTACGACGATTACGAAGCCCACAACCGGCACTCTAGCAAGGTCGTTGGGGATTGTCTAGCGGGCGCAACAAGATTTTCTGGAAAAACAGACAAAATAGGCAGTTCCGCCACCAAAAAAACCTTTGTTTTAGGGGGGCGTATTTCGTCGAAACCGAGTATTCGGGATCAGAAGGGCAGGACGCACGGGGCGGCGAGGGCCGGTTTTCCGGCGGCAGCCGGTGCGTTGCCACAGCGTGTTCCCGGGGAGCCGAGGAGGGGCTTGGTACGACTGGGGGTTGGTACGTCTTCTCTCTCCCCCCCGTCGCCCTGCAGTCGCCCGAGTGCAGCGAGACAGGAAATCGTGCTATCGGAATTTGGCTATCGGTCGGGAACCAGCACCGATGATTTGAGCTCGGTGAGTTGTCAATTGCGATTTGCGGCACTCAACCGGCTCTCCGACCCGACCCGGTCGGGACAGATTCCCAACCTACCAGCAGAGGTGTGCGAAAGACTTACCCATTTAAGCGGGTTATTGAAACCAAAACACCCGCGATCCGGCTTGGTGTCCCCAATTCGGATAACGGGCTTGGACGCGGGGGGGACTGAACCAACCCCCGACGAGTTCGAGCGGAGAGGACAGGATTCGAACCTGCGGAGGGGCGTTAACCCCTCACCGATTTAGCAAACCGGCGCTTTCGACCACTCAGCCACCTCTCCTCGATTGCTGTGCCTTATTCTAGCCACTCGACCGATCGCGGTAAAGCCCGCCTCGCTCTTGCGAGAAAAATGACACGAAATGGTGGGTGTTGTGTAGCTTGAATCAATGTCATGAGGTAACTATTCCAGGGTTGTTGCGGACTGCGGTTTTCGACCGAGGCGAAACTTGCTAAGTTCTCGCGGTCTCTGCGGGGGCTCCCCGCACCGCGATGATGTGCTCTCGACATGAACCAACAGGATGGCGGCCATGCTTTTGCGGACGATGGAACCTTGCGACCGGTGGGAAGTGGCGGAACTGATCTGTGTGTCGACCAACGCTTGGTACGAGCGGCGTGGCGGGCCGCGAATCTTTCCGGGCGGGCCGGAAGCGACCCGCGTCTTTTTCGAGGTCTACCAGGCCCTGGACCCCGACTGCGGGGTTGTGGCGGAACACTCGCAGAGCGGCCGACTGATGGGCTCGTGTTTTTATCATGAGCGCGAAATGCACCTCGGGCTGGGGATCATGAACGTGCATCCCTGCGATTTCGGGCAGGGAGTGGGGCGGAGCTTGCTTCAATTCGTGCTGGATTACGCGGACGAAAAGGCGATTCCCGCCGTTCGTTTGACTTCCAGCGCCCTGAATTTGGACTCGTTCTCCTTATACAACCGAGCGGGTTTTGTCCCGCATGCGGTGTATCAGGACATGGGGATGGCGGTCCCCGAGCGGGGGTTGCCCCGCGGCGTTCCGGGCGGTTCGCAGGTGCGCTTGGCGACCCTCGAAGATGTTCCGGCGATGGCCGAATTGGAAATCGCGGTGGCGGGAATCCGCCGCGACAAGGACTATCGCTACCTGATCGAACAGGGCGGGCCGATGTGGGAGACGCTGGTTTTCGAGGGCACTCAGGGACAAATCGACGGATTTCTGAGTTCGGTCAAGCACGAAGCCGTCTGTTTGCTCGGCCCCGGTGTGATGCGGAGCGAGGAACAGGCGACGGCTCTGATCGGCCACGCGTTGGATCGGTACCGCGGCGGCAGCGTGGTGTTCCTGGTCCCCGTGCTGGCTCGCCGTCTGGTCGAGACACTGTACACCTGGGGTGCCCGCAACTGCGAATTGCACCTTTGCCAAGTGCGTGGTTCGTTTCAACCGTTTCGCGGGGTGAATATGCCGACTTTCCTGCCCGAGACGGGCTGAGACTCGGGGTTCTGAATATCGACGGCGATTAGCGGGCGGAAATGGCGCGAGTGATCTTGGACTCAGGAAAAATTGGAACGCCATTTCCGCTCCGTTGCATCGCTTGGTTCGTCAGGTTTCGGCGGTGGATTCGTACTCGTACTCAGCATCGCGGTACTCGTGCTCGTACTCGAATCGATCCTCCGAGACCCCGGCCGTTCGCTGAATTTTCGCGATTTGAAACGAAAACGCCACGTGACCGATCGCGAGTCGATAAACGTCGAGTCGTTCATGATCGAAAGTTGGTTCCGCCATCACGCTCGTTTCGAGTACGACTGTCCTGACGAACAATTGCCTGCATGGTGTACCGATCGTCGATCACCAGCTTGACCCGCTCGGCGCCCGACGTCAACTGGTCGCCGAGAAGCTCTCGAAGAAGTTGGGGCAACCGAGTCCGCGTCGCGAGTCAGTCAAATACCCCAAATCGGTGAATCGTCTCGTGGTAGTAGACTTCGCCGGGACGGAGCACGGTCGAGGGGAAATGGGGCTGATTGGGCGTATCGGGATAGTGCTGGGTCTCCAGGCAGAGTCCGAAGTAGGGCCCGTAGGGTCGACCGCCCGCTTGAAAACGATCGCTGAGGAAACGGGCGGTGAAAAACTGGACTCCCGGCTGGTTGGTCAGCACCTCCATCATCCGCCCGCTGCAAGGGTCCTGCACGCGGGCGATCAGGCGAGGCTCTCCCCCGGCAGCTGTTCCCAAGACAAAGCAGTGGTCATAGTTTTGGCCCTCGACCTGCTCGATCCGCTCGCCGATTCGCCGCGGCTGCCGAAAGTCCATGACGGTGCCTGCGACCGGCCGGATCTCACCGGTCGGGAGCTTGGCCTCGTCGGTCGGTAAATAGGCTTCCGCGCTCAGCATCACAACGTGGTCCAGGACATCTCCCGTGCCCGCACCGGCCAGATTCCAGTAGGCGTGATTGGTCAGATTGACGTGGGTCGGCTGGTCGGTTTCGGCCGTGTAGACCATCCGTAGCTGATTGTCGTGCGTCAATTCGTAGAGGACCGTGACGTCCAGTTGTCCCGGGTAGCCTTCATGACCGTCGGGGCTCTGGTGGGTCAGTCGCACACCGACGGCGGTCTCGCTCCGCACCGCTTCGGCGTCCCAGACAATCCGCTGAAAACCTTCTCGGCCCCCGTGGATGTGATGCGGCCCCGCATTGGCGGTGATGGGGTATTCGGTACCGTCCAACGAAAAGCGGGCCCCGGCAATCCGGTTGGCATAGCGCCCTACTACCGACCCGAACAGGGGGTGGCCGCGGAGGTAATCGTCCAAGGTGTCCAAATGGAGGGTCACATTGGCCAGCTGGCCGTCCCGATCCGGAACCACCACCGAGGTCAACGTGGCTCCCAAGGTCATCAGCGTGACCTGCATGCCGTGCGGATTGCTCAGTACGTAGCGGGTGATGGGTTGGCCATCGGGCATGTAGCCAAAGCATTCCGTTTCGATCTGCCAGGGCGGTGGCAAGGATTCCGCCCGGGTCGGGCGGGTCGGGGTGCCCAGCAGGATTGTCCCCGCGGCCAACCCGGCCAGGAGCAACCCAACCCGAGTTCGCCCGGGAACTGCCCGCTTTTCAACACACGCCTCGCTCGGCTGGTGTCTCATGTCCGTCTCTTTTCTCACCCGTCACAGGGGCAGCGGAAGGAAGACGATCCGGTTCGCCTGGTCACGCCGCAACGTACCGACCGTCCGTGCGTCCAAATCGATCCAGACTTCGAATTCGGCATCGCGATCCAGCACGTCGCCATGAACGGCTCCCGATTCGATCCAATCGGGCCATGCTAAACGCGTGCGGAGCAACTGCTTTTGCCAATCATCTCTCACGCGGGCAATTCGGACATCCCCGACGCGGCGGAGCAGCAGCAGGGCGTGGCGGTAGGTCAGCGGTCGGACCACGCGCACGGTCCAGACCACGGCGTCCATTTCCGTGACGCGGGGGCGTCCCATTTCCATCTGAAGCAAGCGGAAATGCCCGGACCGCTCGAGCTCGTGTAGTCCCCCGATTACGTCTTCCAGGGGAGGAGGCAAGCGTTTCAGCTCGCGTGGCTTGTCTGGGGTTTCCGTTGCTGCGTCGCCCTGGGGCACGACCTCCGCCTGACAGACGCGGGGACCCGCCAGAAAGCCCGCCGGATCGACCACGATCAGACTGGCCAACAGCAACGGGAGGAGCGGGAAGTGAATCTTCATCGTAGCCTCCTGTGCCGGAGCGAAGAAAGTCAGGTTTCGGTTGCCAACGGATACCAGCAAACCCGGCATCTCGCAGGGCGTCACGCCTTCTAATGTAAACCCCAACCCGAGTTGGCAACAAGCGGCCTAGCGGTTCGCAGCGCGCAAAAAAAAAGCTCCCGGCAGCGACGGTATCCCAGGGGGGCAAAGGATTCCGTTTCTGCTCCGGGAGCGATTGGACGTGACCGGCCTGCGCGTCCTGCGGGATTTGACCGGTCTCTGTTCCGTCAAACGCATGTGTTGCGGAACCTTGATCGGCATCCGTGCTGATCGCAATCCCGTGGTCCGCAGGCCGACAAATCTCTTCGGCCCCGATGCGGACTCCTGCACGCGAGTGACTCTTCTCTGAGTCGAATCGAGCGTCGTGAATCGCCGTGTCCCGCTAGTGGCTCGCGGCGACTGCCAAACGTCGTTCGTCTCATTGAGGCGGCAAGATACGCCATCACCTGGATCCGGTCAAGACGAATTTGCGGAGAATTCGAAAAGGGCGAAAAAAGCGTGCTAGCACGGACCCTCAGTCGGTCGGGCGGCGACAGCCAAAGCGGGCCAGGCGAATGATCTTGGCTCCCCGGCCCCGGCCGATCACCAGCCGCCGCCAATTGGCGAACAGCGGGGGGCCGCACCCGAAAACTCCCGAATATACCAGCCTCGCGTCGTGGCCGGTGTGCCCGCCAGCGGCCTCCGCAGTGCCCGCTCGAAACTGTCCTCCTCGACCACTCGTGACGTCGTTCCGGTCCGCGACCAGACGCGAAAATATCCCGCCTCCGATAATTCGTGGTAGCGGATGTCGATCTTCTTGCGTACCGACCAGGCCGTTTCCCCACCCGCCCGGTCAATCAAAAACCGCTTGGTCACCCAGTCCAGCGAGCCGACCAGAAGCGAGCGATCCTGCTCCAACGCCTCTTCCATCGGCAAAACCCGCGGTTCGCGGGGTCGAGCCACCGCCTGCTGCTGATCGCTCACGCTGTTTTCGGCCATGCGTCACACTCCTGATCAGAACAAAACGTCGTTGTCGAACACCCGATCCGCCCCGCCGGATCCACCACGCAACAGCTCGCGGTGCCAGGCAGCTTGCCCGAGGTTGACTCCACACGTTATCCTAACAGGAAAATTCTCCGACAAACGTCCTGACAAAAGCTTCCGACGCCCGCCGCGAAACCACCAAAGGTTTCAATCAGATCCCCTCAACCGTAGGAGCACCACCCGATGCCCGCCTATCCGTTGCCACCCGTGCAACCGCGACCCACCGCAGACCCCCAAGACGTGGTCCTGATCGCCAATGGGGACCTCCGCCTGTCCGCAAACCAGCAATGCTGGCCCGCTCAGCAGGAAATGGAAAGCCAATTGGGGCAAGCCGTCCGAGCTGCCGGCTATCGGGTGGTGCGCGCCCACCCTGTGAAAAAGAACCAGGGACATGGGTTCATTAGCTCCCAAAAGGAGGGAATGAAGGTCTTCGCAACGATCGATCCCAATTGCCGGTTGATGGTGGCCGAAGCGGTCTGGCAGTACAGCCATCACGTGTTGCATGGTCTGATCACTCACAAAGGACCGATCTTGACCGTCGCCAACTGGTCGGGAACCTGGCCGGGATTGGTCGGGATGCTGAATCTGAACGGTTCGCTGACGAAAGCGGGCGTGTCCTATTCGACGCTTTGGAGCGAGGATTTTGCCGATGCGTCATTCCAGAACCGGCTGCAAGAATGGTGCGACCAAGGTCAAATCACGCATCCGACGGACCATGTGACCCCTTTGGACCAGGTGCGGGTGCCCGCGGCAGAGCGGCGGCTGGGCCAGGCCCTGGCCGAACAACTGCAGCGTGAAAAGGCGATCCTCGGCGTCTTCGACGAAGGTTGCATGGGCATGTTCAATGCCATTATCCCGGATCACCTGCTGCAGCCCACCGGCGTGTACAAAGAACGGCTGAGCCAATCGGCTTTGTACTACGAAACGACACGGGTTGCTGACGAGGAGGCCCGGCAGGTGCGGCAGTGGCTGGAAAACAAAGGCCTGACCTTTCTTACCGGCCCCGACCCGGAGCGGCATTTGACCGATCAGCAGATCCTCGAAAAATGCAAAATGTACGTCGCCGCGGTGCGGATCGCCGACGATTTCGGCTGTGAGGCGATCGGGATCCAGTACCAGCAGGGTCTGAAGGACTTGCTGCCGGCCAGCGATCTGGTCGAAGGTCTGTTGAACAATTCGCAGCGCCCGCCGGTTCGCAGCCGGGATGGTCGCCGGATCCTGTTCCGAGGACGGCCGGTGACACATTTCAACGAGGTGGACGAATGTGCCGGGTTGGACGGTCTGATGACCGACCGCATCCACCGGGCGATGGGCCAGCCGGTGGAGAACACGCTGCATGACTTGCGTTGGGGCGATTGGGATGCCTCGGGCACCGTGCGGGACTACGTGTGGGTGTTCCTGATCAGTGGCTCGGCGCCTCCGGCCCACTTCGTCGGCGGCTGGAAAGGGGCTTCGAGCGAACGGCAACCTGCGATGTACTTCCCCAAAGGGGGTGGAACACTCAAGGGGATTTCCAAGCCGGGTGAAATCGTGTGGTCGCGGATCTTCATCGAAAACGATCGCCTGAATATGGATCTGGGCCGAGCGGCCGTGGTCGCCCTGCCCGAGGAGGAGACCCAGCGACGCTGGCAAGCCACCACCCCGCAATGGCCGATCATGCACGCCGTGACCTACGGCGTGTCACGCGACCAGATGATGGCCCGCCACAAGGCGAATCATATCCAAGTCGCCTACGCTCAATCCGCGGCAGATGCCGACAAAGCGATGCTGGCCAAAGCCAGCATGGCCGAAGCACTCGGAATGCAGGTCTTCCTCTGCGGCACCCGCAAAACCGGAAGGCCTTGGCAACCGTCCTGAAAATCAGGGTCAGGGAAAAGGTGTCAGGAACCGTTATTGGTCAGGGAAAAGGTGTCAGGAACCGTTATTGAGGTCAGGGAAAAGGTGTCAGGTCAGGGAAAAGGTGTCAGGAACCGTTATTGACAATGAAATTGCGTTTTTGTAGTTTGTCGGGATGGGAAGGCCAAAGCGAGCTGCCGATGGTGGGTTGATTTACCATGTGTTGAACCGTGCCAACGCACGGATGCCGATCTTCGAGAAGGAAGGAGATTACGAGGCGTTCGAGGCGGTTTTGCAGGAGGCCGTGGAACGGACGGAAACTCGGTTGCTTGCTTATTGTCTGTTGGCCAATCATTGGCATCTGATCGTTTGGCCCCGCGAGGACGGCGAACTGTCGAAGTTCACCGGTTGGTTGACGCTGACACACACCCAGCGCTGGCATGCTCACCGCGGGACCACTGGCAGCGGCCACCTGTATCAAGGGCGGTTCAAGTCGTTTCCGGTACAGGATGACGACCATTACTACACGGTTTGTCGGTATGCCGAACGAAATGCTTTGCGAGCCGGTCTGGTCGAACGTGCCGAGGACTGGCGTTGGGGCAGCCTCT
>SLMF01000234.1 GCA_007133715.1 Planctomycetaceae bacterium | reverse complement strand
TGCTGATGGCCACCCAATTGCAGCCCGAGGTATGCCAGCAGCTGTTGGACAAGACCACCGAGCTGTGCATCATTTGGTTGCGGGCTCAGTTAGAACGGATGGAGCAACCGGTCGGGGTCCTGGTGCTGGACGACTTGGTCGGCATGATGGGACCGGACGATGCGCGGACGTTTGCCACGCCCTATTTGAAGCGGATTTTTGACGCCTTTCCCGACTTGATTCACTTTTTCCACAACGACACGCCCAATGATCGGGTGTTTCCCGAGTTGGCCAAGATCGGGATGGACGTCTTCAATTTCTCGCACCAGACCGATTTGGGGCAAGCTCGGCAGTTGCTGGGGCCCGAGATCGTGTTGATGGGGAACCTGCCACCGCTGGACCTGCTGGTACGCGGCACGCCCGAACAATCGCGCGCGGCTGCCGCCGCGCAAGTCGCTCGGCTAGAGGAAGTCGGGCCCCTGCTGGTATCACCGGGCGGAGGCGTTTCTCCCGGCACCCCGATCGAAAATCTGCAAGCGGTCTGTGACGTGGTATGAAGATCGCTTTGGGATTGTACCGGCACATGCTGACCCCGGAAAACTTCCGGTTTGCGCGGCAGTGCGGCTGCACCCACATCGTGGCCCATCTGGTCGACTATTTCCAGGGCGGCCAGTTGCATGGCACGGATGAGACCACGACCTGGGGTGTGACGCAGAATCAAGGACGGTTGTGGACCGAGTCGGAATTACGGGAGCTGACGCGAGCCGCAGGGGCGGAAGGACTGGAGGTGGCCGCGATCGAAAACTTCGATCCGTCGCATTGGTCCGACGTGCTGTTGGATGGTCCGAACAAGCGGCAGCAGCTGGAGGGCCTGAAGACGCTCATCCGCCGTTTGGGTAAAGTCGGGATCCCGGTCATGGGCTACAATTTCTCGCTGGCCAGTGTGTGGGGGCATGTTGTCGGTCCCTGGGCACGGGGAGGAGCGATGTCGGTGGCTTTCCGGGGCCCCGCGGGGCCTCGCGAAACGCCGATTCCCAACGGTCAGGTTTGGAACATGATTTACGACCCCGAGGCTCCCCCGGGGGTGCTTCCACCAACCGATCATGAGCAGCTGTGGGCTCGGGTTGAGGAGTTTTTGGAGACGCTGGTTCCGGTGGCGGAAGAGGCCGGGGTGCGTTTGGCCGCTCATCCTGATGATCCCCCGCTCCCGACTTTGCGTGGGACCCCGCGTCTGGTTTACCAGCCGCACATGTACCAGCGCCTGCTGGACTTGGTACCGAGCCCGGCCAACGCCTTGGAGTTCTGCTTGGGCACGCTGGCCGAGATGTCCGCGGGCGACGTATACGAAGCCACGCGACACTATGCTTCGCAACACGGGATCGCCTATGTCCATTGCCGAAATGTGCGGGGCAAGGTGCCGAATTACGAAGAGGTGTTTATTGACGAGGGCGATCTGGATGTGTTGCGGGTATTGAGGATCCTGGCGGAGTGCGGCTACGACGGTCCGATTGTGCCCGATCACACGCCGTCGCTGACGTGCGATGCGCCGTGGCACGCGGGGATGGCCTACGCTTTGGGATACCTGCAGGCCGCCGTGCGGAGTGTCACCGCGGCCGGCTGAGGTTTGCGCTACCTCGATTGTCGGGTACCACTTTGCGATGGCACCCCGTGCGGGTATAACGCAGGGCGAGTTGTTTCTGAGGCAGCCCGCTGAAATCCCCGGACGAGAAAGTAGAGACTCATGACGGCCACCATTTTGGACGGCAAGGCGATCGCCGAACAGATCCGTAAGGAACTGGCCATAGAACTCAAGGAATGGACGGATCAACACGCGATCCAACCCTGTCTGGCTGCCGTGCTGGTCGGCGAGGACCCGGCCAGCGAGATCTACATACGCAGCAAGCGGCGGGCCTGTGAACGCACCGGAATGACCAGCCAGTTGCAGCGGTTACCCGAGGGGGCGTCTCAGAGCGAACTCCAGTCGTTGATTGATCAACTGAACCGGGATCCGGGCGTGCATGGGATCCTGGTCCAACTGCCGTTGCCCAGTCATTTTCAGGAATCGACCGTTCTGGATGCCATCGACCCTCTGAAAGATGTGGACGCATTTCACCCGGAGAATGTGGGACGCATTTCGCAAGGCCGGCCCCGTTACCTGCCCTGCACACCGCACGGGATCCAGCAGTTGCTGCACCGCAGCGGTTTGAAAACCGCGGGTAAGCATGCGGTGATCATCGGGCGCAGCGATATCGTGGGCAAGCCGCTGGCGATGATGCTGATGAGTCGCGATTCGACCACCGGCGCGGCAACTGCCAACGCGACGGTCACCGTGTGTCATTCACGCACGGCCGATTTGCCGCAGCAGACGCGTCAGGCCGATATTTTGGTTGCGGCCATCGGACGCTCGCGATTCGTGACGGCGGAGATGGTCAAGCCGGGTGCGGTGGTCATCGACGTGGGGATCAATCGTGCGGACGAAGGGCTATCGGGCGATGTGGACTTTGACGCCGTGAAGGAGGTGGCCGGTTACCTCACGCCCGTACCGGGAGGCGTAGGGCCGTTGACCGTGACCATGCTGCTGTACAATACGTTTCTGGCCGCGAAGATCCAGCAGGCGATGCACTCATACTCGACAGGCGACGGATGACAAATCCAACCGACGTGGTAAATCCGCTTGAAGACGGATGGTGTCGGTGCTGACTCGGTTGATGCAACGAACGCAGACCTTGGCGAGAGAGTCGCTCGAGTACGAGTACCGCGATGCTGAGTACGAGGCGAACCGGATGAACCCACCCAACTACAACGCACCCCGCAATCACCACGGGCAGATCCCAAGGCGACTGTAATTTTTTTTGCAGTTCCTAAGCGAGCCGACGCCGAGGCGGTGGAGTTGCCTCGGCGTCGGGGAAAAGGTTGCCGAGCGGTTCGGCTCAGTTATTCAGGAGTTCCTGAGCGCGGGCCTGGAGCGGTTCGTCGACACCGGCGTTCAGCACCTGTTGCATCGCGCGGTTGACGGCCTGCGGCTGCTCGGGCGCGAGTTTTTCGGCGATCGTAACCGCGGCAGAGGCGGCCGCTTCGCGCAGGGCCGGATTGTTCAAGTGCTTGGTCGCTTCGGCCAGGGTCTGGGCCGAGGGGATGCGAATCAGCACATCCAGGGCCAACCGTCGCTCCTCGTCACGCAGGGCGGCGTCCATGGCGGCATGATGCATTTCCAGCCGTGTGGCGTCGGGCACGACGAACTGGCGGGCGATGCGGAGGTATCCGCGGAGCGCGCGGATTTTCAAGCGATCTTCGGCCGCATCGTGGGCCATCTGCAGCAGAGCGGGGGCCGCGTCCGGGGTCATCCAGTCGCCCAACTGCTGGGCGGCCGCACCCTGCACGGCGACGTCGGGCGAGGTGGAGGCTTCCACAATCGCTTCGAGTGCCCGGTCGCCGCCGATCGCGCCTAACGCTTCCAGCAGCTTGATCTTGGCAGGCGTCCCGGCCTGTTCCATGGCCTGGGCCAACGTCTGGGCACAGGCATCCCGGTCGGGCATGCGCCCCGCGGCGGCTTGAAGCGCCTCGCCGATCATGTCCCGCTCCTCCGCCGTCTGGGCGGCGATCGTCCGTTCGATCAGCCAGGGCAGGCGGGCGAAGTCCAGCGTGTCGCCCAACGCCTGATAGGCGGCCGCACGGACTTCGGCATCCGCATCGTCCGCAGCTGCCAGCAATTGGGGCACCGCGTCGGTGATCGTCCGCCGGCCGACCAAGTCGATCAAGCTCAGCCGCAAAGCCCCTTCGGCCGCCACCAAACGCTCGACCAACTCGGCATCCACCGATTCGCCGGGCAGCGCTTCCAGCGTCTCCGCCGCAGTCGTGGCCAGCAGGGCATCGTCTTCGGCCGCTGCGGCCAGCAGCACGGGCACGCACGACGCGTCGCCATCCTGACGCATGGCCCGGATCGCCGTGATCCGCACGCTCGTCGGACCGCTGGAAGCGACCTGAACCAACAGACTGATCGGCGGCGGATCCGCCCGATCCACCAGAGCCAGGATCAGCAACTCCTGACGTTGGGGCGGCAGTTGCTCGAGTTCGGCGACCAGCGCGTCCGTCACTTCCGAGCCCGGCAGCTCGCGAGCC
>SLMF01000007.1 GCA_007133715.1 Planctomycetaceae bacterium | reverse complement strand
TCACCCGACCCCAGCCGTTGCACGCTACGTCCGTCGGCCAGCACGGCAAACATCGTCCGAATGCCGGCAATCAGTTCTTCGTTCTGCTCATCGAGTTGAAATCCCGCTTGCCGCAAACTGTCGGCAACCGCGAGTTGGGCTGCTGAAGCGTTGCCCGGCATCGTTTCCTCGATCCGGCTATAGGCTGCGCGACAGACGGCCAGGAGGGCTTCGTCATCCTCCGTCTCGGGTCTGCCGACTTCGATGCGAACGCACCACTCCGGTTCATCCTCGCGATGCCCACTCGTCAGATCCACCCAGGCACCACAGTCGCAGCGGATACCACGGTCGAACGTGAACAGGGTCACGTCGAACTCTGCGCCGCATTGGGGACATTTGATGGACATTCGACGCTGCCTCGGACTACCCTCCACAGATCCCGCAAGCCCGACCTTCATCCGGTCCACACGGCCGCCCACGTTTCGTCTTGCCCCAGTTATCGCAGTCACGGTTCAAAATTCTTATCAGTCAGTAATTCTTATCAGTGATCAGAAATCGTCGCTGTGCAGGTCCAGCTGCGCCAGTTTGCTCCGCAACGTCGAACGGGCAATCCCCAGCCGCTCGCTGGTGTGGACCTGGTTGCCCCGCGTGTACCGCAGCACCTCCGCCACCGCCAACCGATCCACTTGGGTTTGCAAACGCCGATAGATGTCCGTCTCGCCACGCTCC
Organism: Planctomycetaceae bacterium; assembly: GCA_007133715.1. Lineage (GTDB taxonomy): Bacteria > Planctomycetota > Planctomycetia > Pirellulales > Pirellulaceae > SLMF01. Next base: position 3,390 of record SLMF01000007.1, on the reverse strand, counting down.
AGCAGCCGGCGCACATACGAGGTGACCCCCGCCAGCTCCTGGGCGGGGTCCGGCAGGCCATCGGCCGCACCGGCGTGCTGCGGACGGCACGTCTCGGGCAGACAGTCCGGCGTGATCACCTCGCCCACCGCATGCACCACTGCAAACTTGATCACACTCTGCAACTGCCGCACGTTCCCGGGCCAGTGGTAGGCTCGCAGCACCTCCATCGTCTCGGGCGTCAGCGAAGTTGCCGATTTGCGGACTTCTTGGTTGGAGAGTTTCAGCAAGTGATCGACCAGTGCTGGCAAGTCGTCCAAGCGGTCGCGTAAGGGGGGCACGCGGATGGTGAAGCCATTCAGCCGGTACAGCAGATCGTGGCGGAACTGCCGCTCGGCAATCTTCGCCTCCAGATCCTGGTTGGTGGCAGCCAGCACCCGCACGTCCGTCTGGATGGTCTCGTTGCCGCCCAAGCGTTCGAAACGCCCGTCCTGCAGCACCCGCAGCACCTTGGCCTGCGTGGCCGTGCTCATGTCCCCCAGTTCGTCCAACAAGATCGTACCGCCGTGGGCCTGTTCGAATTTGCCGATCCGCCGCCGCTCGGCACCCGTAAACGCACCTCGCTCGTGCCCGAATAACTCGCTCTCCAACAGTGGTTCCGGCAAGGCGGCGCAGTTGATCGCCAGAAACGGCTTCTCGCTGCGGCGGCTGTGATGGTAAATCGCCCGGGCAATCAACTCCTTGCCCGTCCCGCTTTCCCCCAAAATCAATACGGTCACATCCTCGGCCGCCACCCGACCGACCGTCTTGTAGATCTCCTGCATCGCCAGCGAACGCCCGACGATCCGGTCCCCCTCCACTTCGTCATCCGCCTCGCCAAAGATGGCCGGAACATGCCGCAAACGGCTCAACTCCACCGCCTTGGCCACCACCGCACGCAGCTGAGCCACCTCCACCGGCTTCAAGAGATACTCCAACGCACCCCGCTTCATCGCATCAATGGCCGTCTCGGACGTCGAGTAGGCGGTGACGACAATCACCGGCAGCCGCGGATCCAGCTGGCGGATCCGATCAAACGCCGCCAGCCCCGACATGTCCGGCAAACGGACGTCCAGGATCACCACATCCGGACGCTCTCGCTGGACCAGACGAATGCCCTCGGCCGCGGTCTGCGCCGTGAAAATCTGGCGATCCTCTCCCCGCAAAGCCTTGTCGAACGAATACAGCACATTCGGTTCATCGTCCACAATCACTAAACGATTCGTCATTCGCAGCCCTCCCGGCTCGTGGTTCCTGGCTGCTGGCGAGGCAGGCAGATGCAGAACGCCGCCCCGCCCTCCGGCCGATTCTCCGCTGCGATCTCGCCCGCATGATCCTCGATGATCCGGCGGCAGATCGACAACCCCAGCCCAATCCCGGTTTCCTTGGTACTGACAAACGGATCGAAGATCCGATCGCCCAAATGCTCCGGCAAACCCTCGCCCGTATCCGTGATGCGGATCAGCACCCGGCCGTTGACGCCCTGCTCGCCGCCCGAAGTGGCCTGCAACTGAATCCGACCACCACGACCGGTCGCTTCCAGAGCGTTCAACAGCAAGTTCAACACCACCTGGCGAACCTGGTTCGTGTCGGCGACCAGACGCAATGCGTCCCGCGGGGGACGGTACTCGAATACCACCCCCTGTTGCCGACTCCGCCGTGAAAACAGGGCCGCCGGTTGCGCCAGCAAATCGTCCAAACCGACCTCGCGCTTCTCCGCCTGCGGCGGGCGTGCAAAGTCGCAAAACGTCTGCACCGCTTGCTCCAAGCGATTGATCTCCTCCTCCAGAATCTCCAGATCACGCGACGAAAGATCACCCGGCGCTTCCGCTAACTGCACAATCGTCTTCATCGAAGTCAGCGGATTGCGGATCTCATGGGCCAACCCGGCCGCCAATTGACCTACGGCCGCCAATTGCTCCGCGCGCAAAGCCTCCCGCTCGCTCTCCTGCATCCGCTCGACTACCGTCGACACCCGCCGGGAAACAATCTGCAATACCGCCTCGAGATCCTTGAAACCCGGGTCCGCACGCACCGCCACCGGGCCCACCGCTTCGTTCAACTTGCCCGCCACATCGCGCAAGGGAAACGATAACTCCACAATCGTCCGGCTCACCCGCCGAGCAATCCCGTAACCCAAGAGCAAACCGGCTACGCCCCCACACGTCCCCAACAACAACAGACTGAACATCAAACGACTGGCGGTGGCCTCGTTCCGCCGCTGAATCCGCGCCACCTGCTTGTCATTCAAAGCCACATACTGCTCCAGAAACACCAAAATCTCTTCGTTCAGGAGCTGGTCCGCCAGCATCCCGGCACGCTCCTGCCGACGCTCGCCCGTCTCTTCGCCCCGTAAACGCTCGAATTGCTCCACAAAATGCTCGAAACCCCGCGCGACGCTGTGAACTAACTGGCTCCCACGCGTGGTCTCCTCCAACAGCTGGACATCGGTCAGCATCTGGCGGAACTCGGGCAACGCGTCGGCGATTCGTTCCAATTGGCTGTCATCCCCCGAACTGAGGAAACGCTTCAGCCGGTAACGGAACTCCCGAGCAGCCGACTGCAGCCCCTCCGCTTTGCGTATCCCCGCAATGTTCCCCCCCAAAATCTCCGTGCCTCGCCTCTGTAACCGATGCACCCGCCAAGCCCCATAGACGCCGCTGGCCAGTAATAACACCCCGACAGCCACAATGGGCAAGGTCATCCGCCTGAATAAACGACGAGCAACCCTCCGTTCAAGCGGGCGCTCTGGCTGATTTCCAGTCAGCACGGTACGAAAACCCTCCATCTCACAACCTCGAGAGACAACCGGTCACGCGTCTCCCCGCGCAGTCTAAACCAGAAAGTTCGGTTCGCCTAGCAGCGTGCCCTGGCGATCCGCAACACCGTAACCACCGTTATCCTTGCGATTGCCATGCCAGCCAGCTTCCCGCTAGCAGACCCGCCCCGCTGGTTTTCTGGCAGAATTTCCGCGAGGCCCCGGATTGGTCTGAAACTTGCACCCAGGTTTCCTTCGAGAAAACGGCTCGCAGCCCTCAACGCGCGGATGCAGTCGAACACAGGACGTTCCGGCAGCGTGCCGGAACGTGAAAAGCGACCCTTTGGTAAACAGGCTGTAACCAAACCGCCCATGTGGGTCGGGATCTCGGAGTCCGACGCGGTTTTGGTTCAGCCTCTATGGAGGAAGTCATGAAACGCCCGGCCACTGGTTGGCTCCTGCTCGGCGCGATTTTGTTCACTTGGGGATGCAACGGGGGAGATATGTTCGAGGATCCGCCCACGATGCCGGAACAACCCATGGGCGAACAACTGGACCAACCGCCGCTGGACCAGCCGCCGCTGGACCAGCCGCCGCTGGACCAGCCGCCGATG
>SLMF01000557.1 GCA_007133715.1 Planctomycetaceae bacterium | reverse complement strand
GCTTTGGGGAAAAGCCGTTGTATAGAGCATTAAGCAAGAGACGGGGCAAGACATCGTTAATTATGTGCCAATGGAGACAAACATTAATGAACCGCTGATAAACTGTCGAAAGCTTAGGATGTCATCAAAACCGGCTGGGAGTCGCTAGCCCGGGATAACTCTGGAGGAAGCCTGTTTATTGTCCAGATGTTAACTGGCCGGCATGAATGTAGCGTGAACGTACCACAGGCCTTGGCCGAGAACTTGGGAACCTGTTCTTCGATGCTAAGGAAAAATCCAAGCGGCGGACCCTCAAGGACGAAAGTATAGATGCCAAAAACAGGGTCGGAACAGTTCGTAGTAGTGACGAAACTCCGTAATGGGAGGAAAGCGAATGGACTATGTTATCCAGTATTGGAAAATGGTCAACCGCAAGGGATAAACCAAAGGAAAAATTGAGTCGTATGATATCTCCAAATATGTGGTACTGGAAGCAAATAAAACAAATCAAACAGGGGCGCCGCTGGAGTAGACGACAAAAACTGAAGGCATTCGAGGCCATCCTGAGGAACAACCTGTACAGGAAATAAAACCGGACGTCTTCCGGTAACTACTAGACAAGCTCCAGGAAATCTGCGATCACGGTGACAAAAGTTCTCGTCTCGTTGCCTTCGGGAGTAATGATCGATGCGGTAATACTCTATTCGAAAGTGAGGAGTTAACGTGGGTGTAAAAACAAGGGTGCAGTATATCGAAAGTTTAAAAACAGCAAAACCAGATGTCTACATTGCTGGAGAATATGTCCAAAATGTTGTGAACAATCCATTTTTTAGAACGAGTATTAATCATTTGGGAATGGGATACGACTGGGCAAACATGGCTGAAAATGAAAGCGAATTAACATTTCATTCTCCTCTGATAGAAGAAAAAGTAAGCTTCTGGACTCATCTTCGTCAAAGTACTGCAGAATTAAAACAAATGGTAGAAACGATTAAAAGATTTTCTGCACAACATGTTTGCACAATGTGCATGGGTATTGGTTTATGTGTGATTTGGGCTACAACTTATGAAATTGACCAAGATAAAGGTACAGAATATCACAAGCGCTTCAAAAATTTTTATAAGAAAATCCAAAAAGATGATCTAAGGTTTGCATTAGGTGTTATGGATCCAAAAGGAGACCGGAGTCTATCCCCCAGTCAACAGGAAGATCCAGACATGTACTTAAGAATAGTTAAGCAGCTTAAAGACGGAATTGTTGTAAACGGGGCAAAGATGCACACAACCAGTGCACCTTGTATGCACTATTTTTTAGCTACCCCTTGTCGAGTTCTTTCCGAAAAGGATAAAGAATATGCTGTCTCTTTCGCTGTTCCAATTGATACTGATGGAATCACATTTATTACAAGACCAGCTGCTGGTCCTGTTAAAGGAAAAGAATTTGAAAGCCCTGTTAGTTCAAAAATTGGATTTGTTGAGTGCCTGTCTGTATTTGATAATGTTTTCATTCCTTGGGAAAACGTATTCATGTGTGGTGAGTGGAATTATACAGAAAACCTTATCAAATATTTTTCTTCCTATGTTAGAATGGCAAAATGTACATGCGTTTCTGCAAGAACTGATCTTATAACCGGTATTGCAGCTCTAGCAGCTAAAAGCAATGGAATAGAAAAAGCCAGCCATGTTAAACACAAATTAAACGATATGATTATCTCTTCGAATATTGGTTGGGGATGTGCTTTAGGATCAGTTTATGAATCACGCATGCATCCTAGTGGCATTCCTATTCCGGATATTTCAATTTCAAACTCAGGACTTTACCAAACAAGGTTGCGTTTCGTTGAATTTTTAGGCACACTTCAAGAGCTTGCTGGAGGAATAGTAACAACAATGCCCATTGAAAATGAATATGTCAATGAAAAAACTAAACCACTAATGGAAAAATATTTGAAGGGGAAAGAAGGGGTTTCAGTAGAAGACCGAATTAAAATAATGTACTTAATCCAAGAATTTACCGCTTCCAATTTTTCTGGTTACTTAATGTCCAGCGCTATATGTGCTGGTGGCACACCAGAAACTAATCGTGTGGAGGTTTTTCGCAATTATGATTTAAAAGAAATGGTTAAATATGCTAAAGCATTATGTAATATTGATTAATTAATCGGGAGGTATTGATATGAATGAATCTATCAAAATGTTAAATAATGAAGTGTTATTAGGGGATATGCTAGACAATCGGGCAAATAAATTGTCTGCAGAAGCCGCTGCTGTTTTCCATGGGAAATCTATTAGTTACTCAGATTTTAAAAATAGTGTTGAAGCTTTAGCTACATCTTTTTTGAAAATGGGGCTCTCCAGCGAAGATCGAATTGCTATTATTTTGCCAACACGCCCAGAATTTTTATACGTTTGGCTTGCGGCTTCTAAAATAGGAGCTTCGGTAGTGGGTCTTAATGTTCGTTATAGGGAGAATGAAATAATTTACATGTGTAATGATTCAAAGCCTACCGTACTAGTATGTATCAATGAATTTGCAGATCTGAACTACGGAGAATTTCTTACAAACCTCTTACCAAAAATACCTTCCATCCAGCATTTTATCTTTTTTGGTGATACAGGCTTTAATAATGCAATTGATTTTGAAAATCTTTTAAAAGAAAGCCCTGACTTTGTTTTGCTTTCAAAACAACAGCCAAAAGAAGATGCTGACAATTTTTTAATTTATACTTCGGGGAGTACTGGAAAGCCAAAAGGAGCCGTATTAACCCAAAAAAGTATTCTGGCCATGATACGCCCCTGGGTCAATAATTTAGCACTTATTGAAGATGATAGATTCCTATGCGTTCTTCCTCTTAACCACGTTGGTGGAGCTACAATTTGCGCAATGAGTTCTCTTGCCAGTGGGGCAACAATGATAATGCACGATGTGTTTAATCCAAGTGTTGTCCTCAACTTGATTAATGAACAACAAGTAACAATCGCGGCTGGTGTCCCTACCATGTATGCCACACTTTTTACACTTCCTGACTTTGATAAAGACTATTTATCAAGCATTCGAATGGCAATTTATGGAGGTGCAGCAGCCTCACCTGAACTGTTAGAATCAATGAACAAATTAATGAACTGCCGAATTATTGGTACATATGGCTCAACTGAGGTAAGCGGATTTTGCACTTATACAACAAAAGACGATCCTTTTGAAAAAATCTTAACAACAGTTGGGAAGGCTCCTCAATCAGTAGAATTAAAAATAGTTGACCCTGAAACTCGATCCCTTCTTGATACAGAAGAAATAGGAGAAGTGGCTATTAAAGGGGAGCTTTTGTTTAATCGTTATTTAAACATGCCGGAGGAAACTAGTAATGTGTTTGATAACGAAGGCTGGTTTTATAGTGGCGATATGGGGCATATAGATCAGGACGGATATTTAACACTCGCTGGTAGACTAAATGAAATGTACATTACTGGAGGTTTTAATGTTTATCCAAAAGAAATAGAAGACGTCCTTTGCGAACATCCATCAGTAGCAATGGCTGCTGTTGTTGGTGTACATGATGACATAAAAGGAGAAATCGGATGGGGTTTTGTCATGAAAGTTCCGGGCTCAAATGTAAGCGAAGAAGGATTAAAAGAATATTGTCAGAGTAAAATCGCAAAATATAAAGTTCCAACACGAATTTTTATTGAGGACAACCTTCCAATGACAGCGCTAGGGAAAATACATAAGCCCACCCTTTTAGAAAAATATTTATAACTACTGATATGGAAGTGCGTGTCAAGCCTCCCTCTACACCATTATTACGGGATCTTTTATCTGGGCTTTTTATCCAGATAAACTGGGTATTACTTGCATTGAGCCGGTCCGGCCCTTGGGTTAAATCTTCAGCAATAGGCAAGGCCAGGCGCGCTACCGATAGAGCTGGCACCGTCGGCCGACCGCCCATGATGCGAAAGCACCAAGGCTGGTGGATGAAATTTAGAGAAGGCAGGGCGGGGCATAACGACGATTGATCAGACTGATATACGCGGGTTGGTTACCGCAGGACTTTAATTCGTCGGGAGCTGCCTCGATCTCAGAACGTGAGTTCAGGTTTTAAACCCTATCACAGAGCAGTTAACGAG
>SLMF01000545.1 GCA_007133715.1 Planctomycetaceae bacterium | reverse complement strand
GTTTCCGGCGTATCGCCAGCGGCCAACATCCCCAGCACATGTTCCACAGCCAACCGCCGTCCCCGGATGATCGGTTTCCCGCCGAAGATCTCCGGATTCACGGTAATTCGCTCAAGTAATCGTTCTTCGTCCATCATTCCACCGCTCCAAGATTCATTCTGCCTTAAATGCCAGACCAGCGACTGCAAGATCCTCGATCCTGCATCGCTGCCCACCACTGACCACTGACCACTGCCCACTGACAACTGACAACTGCCCAATCAAAACCCCCAACCCTTTTTTCGTGCCAACACGCCGTCCACCCAGCGTTTTTCGTCGCTCTCTTTAGGGTACAGCGCCGACAGCGACTGGGCCAGCTTCCAGAAGCGGGCGTCGGTGCCCGCCCCGTCTTCGACCAGGAACCGCTTGATCGCTTCGCTCCGTCCGGCCGCGAACAGGATCATCGCCTGATGCACGCGGTCCAGCACCGTCGCGCCCAGCGGCGGCCCCTGCATTTGCGACCAACCGCCTTCGACCGCTTCGGCTTCCTCCAGATCCTCGAACAACGACATCTGAGCGACCTTCTTCTTCCGCCGCTTCGCAGCCGGTCCAGCTTCGTCCTTGCCGAACAGATGCTTGGTCCGCTCGGCGACCGAACACAACCGCGCCTTGTTGCCCTTGATCTCGACCACCGACGCGATCTGTTCCAAGTTGACGCCCAAGCCTTGGGCGATCTTTCGTGCCGCGTCGTACTCCAGGGTGAAGCCAGCCCCGCCCGCTTTGCTGCTGCCCGACGCTTCTTCCTCTTCGTCCGACTCTGTTTCGTCGTTTGCTGCGGACCCATTGCCGTTTCCACCTCCTCCCAGGGTCCACAGCCACATCGCCGTCAACCGGGCGTCGGGTTCGAGGCCCGCGGCATCGGCGTCCTTGAAGATCATCGACAGGGCCTCGGTCGAGACCGCAGCCCAGACCTGTTCCAGGTATTCCTTGAGCATCACCACTTCGCCACTGGCTTTCTCCACGCGGGAATAGCGGGAAAAGACCTCCAGCGCCGGGCCGAGACAGGCGAAGATCGCGTCGGCACCGACGATGCCTTCAGATGCCAAGCGGGGCATCCATTCGTGGATGCGCCGGGGTAACTCGGCCAGTACCTGGCGCCAGTCGCCGACATCATCGGTACGAACGGAGCCGTCAGGGGTCTTACGCGGACGGCAAACCAGATGGACGGAGGAAGCGAGTGCCGCGGAGTCCATCGCCCGTAGGTGGGTTTCGAGTTCCGTATCTATTGGCCAGGATCCGGTCACGATCCATCCGGCGTCGACCATCGCTTGCAGTTGCGCCTCCCAGCCTGAAGTAGACTTGTGCGCGAAAACGACGACGCCCGCCCCGCTTGGTGCAATTACACGGCGAGCCTCCGCCAGAGCCGACTTCATAGTGGCTTGGTAGTGAGTCGCGGTTTTTCCGTTGGCGACATCCATGATGCACTCTTCGGTCTTAGGCGTCAGCGGCGTAGTGCCGAGCGATGGCAGGCACCTCCGAAGCCAGACATAGAAAAAGTTCGCAAGGTCTGAGTACGGAACTGCGTCGTAGTAAGGCGGATCGGTGACCAGAAGTTCGGCGGCATCGTTGGGCAGGGGGTGGCATTGGGCCGGAGCTTGTGCAGCGATACCGCAAGCGACATCGGCGACGGCCGCATTGCAGCCTGACTCGACGTTAGCCAGCATTGAGCCCCAATCGCCTACGGAACCACCAAATGGGTTAGCCTCTGCGAAGTCCCATACAATGGGAAGTGCCTGACGTGCAAAGAGGTGCTGAATTTTTTGCGCCGACGGATTCCATCCGCAGCCTGAGTTGAGGTGGTCGCTTGACCGACTTACCGCGAGCGCGAGGAGACTGACGGTGGCAAGGGCGAAGTGCGATGTTCCTCCTTCGGATTGAACCCGCTCGGAGATGGTGCCCACAAGCCTAGTTAAGGTAGTTAGTGCTAAGAGCTGGCGGCCGGTGAAGAGGTCCGCCCATTTCGTGATCCCGTAGGGTTGAACGCGGAAGCCCAGGCCACCAGCCGGGGGCAATGGTTCGTCGGGCGAGAGGCTTTGCACTCCTTTGTGTAGTTTTGTCCGCTTGTCGATTTCCTTTCTCGAAGCTCGGATAATTTCAAAGTCTCGCTCATTCGGCAGTCGATAGAATCGCCCCCGCTCGTCTGAGCGCGTGACCACAACGCACATTAACCGGGCATCATTGGCTCCGCCAAGACGTTTTCTGAATTGCTCACGGATACGGGTTACGGACGTTGTGTACCCACATGACGGACAGGTGGCAGACCCGCGTTTGACTGTGCCGTCGAACTTCGGGTCTTCGATCCTGGTATTCGAGTTATTGAATCGGACTTCCACCAAAGTCTTCGGATCTTCCAAATGCGGACGGCGGGAGATCAGGTCGAACCCCCGATTTTCCGTCTCGACGCTCTCGACCACCCAGCCCCGAGCCTCTTCGTGCTTGATGGCCTCGCGGATGGCGATGTGTTCGATCTCATCGTCGCGGATCATCGGGGCCAACTGGGGACTTGCCCGCTCCGGATGGGGCACCACCCAGGCCCGGCCCAGATGATTGATGTCGGAAACGGCGCAATGACATTCCAACTCCAATTCCCGACAACGGGTTTCCAACCGGTTGTTCAGGTCGTCCAAGTGGCCCTCGGCTTGGGCGATCAATCCATTCAGTCCCGGAACGGTCTGGCCCTCGACTTGCCGGTTGCAGTATTCGGCCAACTGAAGATTCTGCCGGTCGATCAGGGCGTTCAAGCTCACCTTGACATGGCGGGCGACTCGCTCGATCTGTGCCGCCCGTTCATTGGCCGCCCCTTCGCCCCAGGATTGCAGCACATGCTCGTACAGGAATTGTTCCACAGTTTGCCGCCCAGGCAGCGGGAAATCGCTGCTCGGCCCCTCCGTGCCCGTCGGCGCGGGTGTGATGGCATGGAAGTAGGTCGGCTCCCGTAGCGCCATCTGGCCCGTAGCGGATGTCTCGACGCCAAACAGCCGCCGATGAATGGTGTTGGCGCGGCCGTCCTTGACCGATGCCGCAAACACGTCCAGCACGGCCGGTTCGCTGCGATGCAGATCGTAGAACACGGCACCCCGGCGCAGATCGTCATCGACCCGTTGTAGTACGTCCGTCCGTACCGCCTCAAACAACGGATGCCCCGGTGTGACCCACTCGACCGTGGAATCGGCTTTCAGCAACTCCTTGTCGAACACGATCCGAGCGTACTCGCGGCCCAGTCGCCCGAAGCGGTCCTCCTGAGCGTTCTGGCCGTAGTTGGCCCGCAGCGTCGCACCCCGGATGATCTCGAACTTCTCGCGGAACTTGTCGGCCAGTTCCCGTTGCCACTGGAACGTCAGGTTCGCCGGCGCAACGATCAGCACCCGCTTGACCAACCCCCGAGCCTTGAGTTCCTTGTGCGTCAGTCCAGCCATTATCGTCTTCCCAGCGCCCGCATCATCGGCCAGCAAAAACCGGATGCGTGGCAATCGCAGAAAGTAGCCGTACACCGCATCCAACTGATGGGGCAGTGGATCGACGCGAGCAATCGAAAGCGAAAAGAACGGATCGTACTCGTAAGCCAATCCCAACCGAACCGTCCGATACACCCCGCGTTTGTCCGTAAGTCGCATCCCTCGAACCCGAATCCCACCGAATCTTGAATGCGGGTGTCCATTTTCGTCACGCCCCCCGTAGGACCAGAAACCCCGCCTGTTCAGCCGCATCCAGCACATCGCTGTCCTCGTCTGCGCGGATGTAGAACACGTCCTCTGGTCCCAGCGGCTCGTTCGTCCCGGCCGCGAAAACGACCGGCGCCCCATCGCTGGAGTCGGTGGTCAGTTCAGCCGGCAGCCATTGGAAGCCTGGTCGGAGTTGGACTTCGATGCTGGTGGGCATGGATGGGGGTCCGGTGGGTAACAGGCTCCGGGACGATGACGATCAGCCCGGCCATTCGCGACAACAACGGAACGGCCCATTGTGATCGGAGACTGGCCCAGGAATCACCCTGCTCAACGCCCCGAAGTACATTTCGCCAGACGTCTTGGCCATCGATACCACGGATCAGCAAATCGGCGACCACCCGACTTTCGG
>SLMF01000567.1 GCA_007133715.1 Planctomycetaceae bacterium | reverse complement strand
TGCCGCTGAGCTTCCCGCAGCCGGTCGCCGGCCGCTCCGTTCGTTCCATTTCGCATCGGTCGTCCTCCACTTCGAGTGCAGAATCGACCGCCAGTCTACCCCAACCCCCGCTCCCGCTTCATGCATGCTTGCCGAAAGCTCACAACCGGCTCGAGTCGGGAGTTTTCCCGCCAATCCGTTCGGGCTGTACGATATGGCTGGCAATGCCTGGGAGCATACCGCGTGCCTTTATCAAGCTTACCCCCACAAAGCAGAGGCGTGGCCCGATGAACGCGGATTACGCGTGTTGCGAGGCGGTAGCTGGATGTGTCCGGCACATTACTGCCGGACCAGTCACCGCCGCCGTTTCGCCCAGCACCTGACTTTCGATGCCGCCGGATTCCGAGTAGCAATCGGCGCAGAGGAGCTGCTCGAATCAAGGGGCCATGCGGCACCGAAAAGTGAAACGGAATCGAGGCGATAAGCAAGCGGCTGAAAAAGAGATTTCGGGAGGGGACAGCCTGAGAACCCGGGCACGCATCGAACACGAATGCAACAGGGACCTCATAATCTCCCAAAATTACGGACAAGAACCAGGCAGGCTTGACAAATCGCTCGTCGGCTCAGAGAAGGCCCCTTTGTTCAATCTTCTGGGGGGATCGCGGGGGGATTTCGGTCGTTCAGGCCGCCGGTTGCCGAGGCCGCAGCTCGATTCTACGAAGAGCTCGCCCATGCACGCCTGAGTTTGGCACATGCCTGTCCGAGCATGTCGATCGGCAGGAATGTTTCACCTCCGTCCGGTCAAGCAAACCGAAGCGGTTCGCTGAGGCACGGGGCGGCGTTGTGTCGATTGTCAGAATCGGGCCGGTGGTCTATCCTGAAATGGGTGTGCGCTGTTTTTTGACGACTCAGACTTCCATCTTTTCTGCATGGGGAGACCGCTATGATTCGGGGGATCGCCTCGACGCTGCTACTCCTGCTGACGTGGGGACAGCTGATCGCTGCGAGCCCGGCTGGGGAAGCGTTCGAATTGCCCCGTTTGATCCGGGAATTGGGCTCGGCCGACTTTTCGGTCCGGCGTCGGGCGTCCCGTCTGCTCTGGGAGCAGGGTTTGGCGGCCGAGTCGGCTTTGCAACGGGCCGCGGCCAGCGAGGACCGCGAGGTGCGGTTCCGGGCGGAACGGATTTTGAGCGATTTTCGGTACGGGATCCTGCCGCAGGTACCCGACGAGGTGATTCGTTTGCTGCGTCGGTTTCGCGACGGGGATGGGAACCAGCGGCTGGCCGCGTTACAGTCGTTGGCCGAATTGGGCGAATTCGACCGCGTGTCCCTGTTGATTCAGGAGGAGCCGGCGGCGGAGGTCCGTCGTCAGATGCTGGTCTATCTGATGCAGAATCCGCGGGCGGTGGACCATTTTTTGGAACTGGAACGTCTGGAGCAGTTGATTGCGATGGTGGGTGCGGACCAGGAGCGTGCTTGGCGGCGGACGATTTTGGCGCAACTGCTGTTTTCGGAGGCCATGATTCGCCGCTTGTCCGGCGGGGGTCGTTTGGACGTTTTGATGCGGGTGCTGGCGGGGGAGGAATCGGCGGAGGTTCGACGCGAGATGCTTTCGCGATTATTTCAGAACCCGCGGGCCCTGACATCGCTGGTCGAAGAGAACCAGTTGGATTTCGTGCGGGAGTTGATTGTCAAGGAGCCGCAGCAAGCGATGCGGAGCCAGTGGATTCAGCGGCTGCTATCGATTCCGGAGGCGGTGCAGCAGCTGGTTCGCGAGGAGGGTTTGGTCGACTTCCTCCGTTTTGCTCGGGAGAACGTGGACGAAGAGCTGCGTTCGCGGCTGCTGCAGCAGGCGTTGGTTCATGCGGAGACCGTGCGTACGATTTTGGATCAACGGGGTTTGCCGGGGCTGCTGGCGTTGGCGGAGTTGGAGGTCGAGCCGGTGGTCCGCGGCCGTCTGCTGGCGTTGCTGGCCACTTCCCCGGGTTTGCAGGAGGCGCTGGAGGACGAATCTCAGCGTACGTTGGTTTTGGACTTGGCGGATCAGCAGGAGGAGCCGTCGGCCCAGAACGAGTACTTGAAGACGGTGATCACATCGAGGTTGGGATTTTCCCTGCTGCAAACGCCAGCAAGTCGCGAACGCATTTGGGGCCTGATTCAGGCGGAGCGTGAGGCGGGCGATTTGGAGGCGGCGGATTGGCGGGGCGAGGCGATTTCCCGCTTGCTGGCGACCTCGGGGGCGGTCGAGGTTCTGGGCGACGCAGAGCAGGTCCATTGGCTGTTGAACTTTCTTCGCGAGCAGGCGTTGCCGAATCAGCGGTTGGCGATCACGGAACGCTTGTTGATGAATCATCGGCTGCAGGAACTGGTGGCTGGCGAGCCGCATTTCGAGGCCTTGTTGCAGGTGGTGCAGAATCTGCCCGACCACAAGCGGGGCGAACTGTTGGGGCGTTTGATTTCGGCGCAGGCGGTGCAGCGGCTGGCGGAAGCCGGGGAATTGTCGCGGGTCGTGGCGCTGGCGGAAGAGGAGCCGGAATCGGCCGTGCGGCGGGCTTACCTGCAGCGACTGTTCCGCGACCAAGCGGCGATGAAGCTGATCTTGGACGCAGAAGGCGACGGCCCGTTGTGGAAGCTGGTCCAGGCGGAAACGGATCCGCAGCAGCATGCCATTCTGCGTGGCGATTTCTACAGCACGCCGGTAGCCGTCCAGCAGTTGCAGGCTCGGCAGCAGCTGGAGACGCTGGTCGAGTTTGCGGAACAGCAGGCTTTTCCGGCCCGCCACGAGTATCTGATCCGTCTGTTCCGCAATCATTTGGCCACCCGGCTGCTGATCGACGAGGGGTATTACCGCAGCTTGTACGCCTTGCTGGACGGCGCGCCGGGAAACCAGCGGACCACGCTGCTGACCGCCTTTTACGTCCACTCGCGGGTGCTGGAGGAATTAGCCCACGATCGGCAGATCGGCGAGATTCTCGAATTCGCCATTCAGGACCTGGACGGCAACGCGTTACGGCAATTTCTGCAACAGATCTGCCAGCAGGAGCCGGCGGTCGAGGCTCTGATCGAGCAAGGCCAGTTGGATACGCTGTTGTCGCTGGTGCGGCAGTTGGACGAGAACCACTTTCCGATCCATGTACTGCGGACCTTATTGGCGTCGCCGCCGCTGGTGCGGCATTTTGCCCGGCAGGGTGAAATGGGCCAGCTGTACGCCTGGATCGCCGGCGTATCGCAGGACCAGCGTTATCAGCTGTGGGAAGGTCTGTTGCAGCGAGCGGAGAATGTGCAGGCGATCGTGGCGGAAGACGGGCTGGATGACTTGACCGATCAGGTGCGAGCCGAAGATCGACCGGAACGCCGCGGCATGCTGCTGGGCCGCCTGCTGAACCAGCCGGTATTGGTCGAGCATCTGGTGGCTGAGCAACGAACGGAATGGCTTCTGAAGGTGGCGCGTCACGAGCCGCATGATCCGACCCGCGAACAGCTGCTGATGCACCTGCTGAGCCGTCCTGGTACGATCCAGGCGTTGGTGGACGCCTCGCAGTTGGCCGACCTGTACCGTCTGTGCCGAGAACAATTGGTGGCAGCCTCGCGCTATCGGCTGGTGAACAAGCTGCTGGAGTCGGACGTGGCCGTCGAGCAGCTGGCGGCGGAGGACCTCTTGCGGCCGGCGGTCGAGGCCGTATGGGAAGACAGCCCGGCAGGAGAAGAGCCGGCGGATGACCAGGACCCGCACCGCCGACGTCTGCGCCAGTTGCTGGAAAAGTATTGATACGCCGAACGAGTCTGGAAACCGAGCGAGAAACCGTATCGAGGGAGTTCCCCATGTCGTCCGTTGTCCGGTTCACCGTTTCCCTGGAAGAAACCCTGTTGAAACGGTTCGATGAGTACTGCCAGCAGGAGCATTTTGCCACCCGCAGCGAAGCTGTCCGCCAGTTGATTCACGACCGGCTGATGACCCGCAGCTGGTTGCAGGGCACCGAACAGGTCGCCGGCACCTTGACGCTGGTCTACGATCACCACAAACCCCAACTGGGCGAACGCCTGACCAAATTACAGCACGATCACAATGATCTGATCGTCTCGACCACCCATGTCCATCTGAACCATGATGTCTGTCTGGAGGTCATCATTTTGC
>SLMF01000590.1 GCA_007133715.1 Planctomycetaceae bacterium | reverse complement strand
CACGCAACCAAGCCATCGGTTTTGCCTACCGCTGCTGCGCCCTGGCGATGATCCAGACCACGCTGGTCTGTGCCTTGGGTTTAGCGATCTTCTTTTTCAGTTCCTTCGTACCGATTTCCCGATTCGGCTTTCTCATGGGGACCTTGCTGATGGGGGCCCTGTTCTGCGCCCTGGTGATCCTCCCCGCACTGCTGGCCAGTCCCCTCGGCCGCAGCTTCGAACCGCCTCAGGAAGACGAAGGGCCACGTGTTGGGTCCCCCGTGCTGCTGGATCACTGCCAATAAGCACCCGGGAAACGGCAAGCTTCTCACCCCGGGTCCTGACGGTATCCTCGCTCGCCACCGCCAGGACCGCCTGCTTCTTCCTTTCTGCTGGTTGACGTTACGGAACAATGGCTGGTCATACGACGCGTTCGTTCTCGCACGTCGATAACCGTGAGGTGGATCAGTCAGATTGTCGCAGCGGGTGGCTGGCGGATGACGAATTCGGCCAGCACGTCGCTCAGCGGGTCGTGATCGTGGGGTGCGAAGCCGATGTGGCTATGGCGTCGGAAGCCTTCGGCAAACAACCAACCCGCCTGGTCGCTCATCCGAGCCACTTCGGCGCTGGCAGCCGCCATACTCTCCACATAGTCGTCCAATCCCTGGGTTTCGTCCAACCACTGGCGTTGGCTTTCGTGCTGGGCCAGCATCTGCCGTTTGGTATCGATCACGCTGGAGATATCGACATACAACTCGGGCACGACCAATTCTCGCATGCCGTCGCGATTCAGGTGCGGCTGGGTATGGTACAGGTAGACATCTTGATCCGTCGGCTCGCGGTGGGGCTGACTGCGGTAATGTCGCATGGCCCGGCTGAAGCAAGCGGTGACCACCACCCGAGCCGTATTGGTATGATCTTCCATATAGTCGTTCAGGGAGGGCAGCAGGACGATTGTGGGGGCGATTTCGCGGATCACGGCCGACATTTGGCGGAGCAGTCCATCTTCGTAGAAGATCATCAGGTCATCGACCAGCGGCGGGTGATGGACCGCTCCGATCACCTGGGCCGCGTTCTGGGCTTCGCGCAAGCGGAGCTGCGTGATTTCTGCCTCGGGCAATTCGTTGCTGTCCAGGTTGCTTCGAGCGACGTTCATCATATGGGGTTCGAAACCGACTTGGGCCAGCAGGGCGAGGGTGCCTGCCATGTTGAATTCCACGTCATCGGGATGGGCACCCACGGCAAAGACACGGGGTTTTTCGGGCATCAGGTTTCTCCGTCGGAAGCGGTCGGGTCCGCGACGAACCGGTAACCGGCGTCGCGGATGGTCAAGAAGTATCGGGGCTGTGCCGGATCGGGCTCGAACGTCGCCCGCAGTCGGCGGACGAACTGGTCGGGCGCCCGTGTCTGGAGCGTTCCCGGCTGGCCCCAGACCTGTTCCAGCAATTCACGTCGCGGGATAACGCGTCCCTCATGATCCACAAAATAGCGGAGCAGGGCCATTTCCAGCTGGGTCAACCGCACGGGTTTGTCACTCACCGTGACCTCGAACGTATCGAAATTGATGGCCGCCTGACCGAACTGGAAGGTGGGCGAGCGTGCCGGGGGCGGTGCGGGCCGCTGCCGCCGCCCAAATGTCAGCAGATTGCGAACACGGGTCAGAAATTCGTCCAAATCGAAGGGCTTGGTCAGGTACTGATTGGCTCCCAGCTCGAACCCTCGCGTGCGATCCTCGGACAAGGTGCGGGCACTGAGGATCAGGATCGGCAGTTCCACGTCGGTAGCCCGTACGGCCTCGCACACCGCGTAGCCGCTCATCCCGGGCAGCATCAGGTCCAAGATCATCAGATCGATCTTCCCACGCTGTTCCTCCAGGGTCTGCAACGCGGCGGGGCCGTCCCCCACCGTGGTTACGTGAAAACCTTCGGCGATCAAGTTGAACTTGATTCCCGTGGCCAAATGCTGCTCGTCTTCGACCACCAGAATATGTGGTTGGCGTGGTGCACTCATCGGTGATTGTTCGCGGGACTTGGGACCTGCAAGTCGACCGTCCGGCGTCTCACGGGGTCGGGAGACGCTGGCCGTTCCCCCCAAGGGAACCGGCTTTCTCCGGGGAACTATTATTCTACCGTCTGGTTGCCGCCGGCGGCAAAGGGCCCTATGCTGTTCCTGGGCGCTCCTGCTTGTGCGGCTGCGCCGGACAGCGACTTTTGTGCAACTTACGAAAGGAACGAATGATGAAACGCCACGTTTTTCGCGGAAGCTTCCTGGCAGTTCTGGCCCTGGCCACCTTGGTCATCACCACCAGCTATGGCGACGCCCCGGCACGACACGGGCATCCTCGCGAGTCCTTGAGCATCGGCGATACGGCTCCCGATTGGGGTTCGTTGCCGGCCACCGATGGCAACCACTATAGCATGGCCGATCTGGACGATCCGTTCCTGGTGGTCGTGTTCGCCTGTCACCACTGCCCGACGGTGGTGGCCTATGAAGACCGGATCAAGCAGATCCAGGCGGACTACCAGGATCGGGACGTGCGGGTGGTCGCGTTGAATCCGAACGGGATCTACCCGCTGAGTCGGATGCAGGAGCGGGCGGAGGAGAAGGAGTACAATTTCCTGTACATCATGGACGAGAGCAAGGAATCCGGGCATCGCTACGGGGCGCGGAACACGCCCCACGTGTTCGTCTTGGACGAAGAGCGGGTGGTGCGTTACATGGGCGGGATCGACAACAGCCCGAACCAGGCGAATGCCAACCAGCATCACCTGCGAGAGGCCCTGGACGCGTTGCTTGAGGGCAATGATCCGCCGGCCACCGAGACGCGACCGCTGGGCTGCACGGTCAAATACGGTTGCACCGAGGACTACCGCGCCCGCTATCTGTGATGCGGGCGAAGCCGGAATCGCGGGGAGTGGGTTTCGATGGCGGAGTTGTCTGCCCGGTTGATTTTATGTGAACGGACGGATCGCTGGGCGGCTGTCTGGCGAGGTCTGTTGGACGCGCAGCAACTGCCGTTTTGTGAGGTGCGGAGCTTGGCCGAGGCCAGCGAGCGTCTGTTCGAGGCCCCGGCCAGCGTGATTGCGGTCGCATGCCGGGCAGACCGGATCGAGCCGGTCTGCCATTGGTTGCGTGCCACCACGCGAGCCCACGCGGGAGCGCGTGCCGTGGTCTTGGCCTCGCCGGATCTGCGGGTTGCCGACTGCGTGTTCCGTGCGGCGGGCGCCCATCTGGTGCTGGATGATCCTTTGCAGCTGCCTCGAGCGACGCGTTGGGTCCGCCGGCATCTGGCCAGCGTCCCGCGTCGCGAGTTGCCGCTGGGCGTGTGGATCGAGCAGCTGCTGGGCCGTCTTGGCCGTTCGCCCGCCCCGGTTGCCGAGTTGACCGCCTGGTCCGGCGACCGCGGCCGCCCGTGGTTCGGTGACATTCCTCTTGAACAGGTGAAGAAAGTTGGCAAGTGATGACTGCCTCACCCTCCCCCCGTGATGCGATTCAGGCCGTGTTCCGCAGCTTTCCGGATCCGGAAAGCGGTCGGGGACTGGACACCTTCGACCAAGTTCAAGATGTTCAGCTGGAAGACGGGCGGCTGGCCTTCACGCTGGCGCTGACCACGTGGTCGGCACCGCTGTGGGACGACGTGGTTGCGGGTTTGAGCGAGCAATTACGAGCTGCAGTACCGTCGTTGGAGGCGGTGGAGATCACGCGGCAGATTCAACATCGTCCGCCGGCGAAGTTGGGCGAACTGGGCTTGGCCGTCAAGAGCCTGATTGCCGTGGGTTCCGGCAAAGGGGGCGTGGGCAAGAGCACGATCGCAGCGATGTTGGCGCTCAGTCTGCAGCGGGCGGGCAGCCGCGTGGGTTTGTTGGATGCCGACGTCTACGGTCCCAGTATTCCGCATCTGCTGGGACTGACCGGGCGTGCGACGATGGCCGAGGATCGGCTGCAGCCGTTGTTCTTGGACGGGATGCCCGTGATGTCGATCGGGATGCTGATTGAGGAGGATCAGCCTTTGATTTGGCGGGGTCCGATGTTGCATTCGGCCGTTACGCAACTGTTGCGGGACACGGAGTGGGGCGAGCTGGATTACCTGATTGTGGACATGCCGCCGGGCACGGGCGATGTCGCCTTGAGCTTAT
>SLMF01000093.1 GCA_007133715.1 Planctomycetaceae bacterium | reverse complement strand
GGGAGTCGCTCGATCGTGGGATTGTTGGGTGATGAGGTTCGCGAACGCTCAAGACCCTGGCTGCACCCCTTAATTTGAGTTGCATTGAAATAGGACGCTGCTACGATGCCTTCTGGGGAACTGCCGTTTGAACCGGATGTGACAAGGGAATGGTCCGAGACGGTCTGCGGGCAGCCCGAGCCGGGGGCAGCGCCCGTCGGCGACTTGGCGCAATGGTTTGTGGGGCGTTCGTTCCAGCACTATCAGGTCGAACGTTTTTTGGGGCGTGGCGGGATGGCTTGGGTCTTTCAGGCGCGGCATCAGGCTTTGGAACGGCCGTGTGCGATCAAGATTCTGTGCCCCGATTTGCAGCAGCGAACGGAGAATTCGGTCCAGCTGTTCCTGGCCGAAGCGCGGGCGGCGGCGTCGGTGGTTCATCCCCATATCGTGACGGTGCATCACATCGGTCAGATCGAAACTTATCACTTCATCGAGTTGGAATACATTGCGGGCCCGGCTTTGCAGACGCTGCTGGACCAGCAGGGCTGCCTTCCGCCGGTGCGAGCTACGGAGCTGTTGGAACAATGCTGTGCGGCCTTGGCCCGGGCGCACCGCTGTGGTTTGATCCACCGCGACTTCAAGCCTTCGAATATCCTGGTTGGGGAGGGGGATTTTGCCAAGCTGGCGGACTTTGGACTGGCCAAACGGCTGGCTCGCGGACAGAGTGCGGCGGCTGGGCCCCTGGCCGGTACCCCGCCCTACATGGCACCCGAGTTGTTCGACGGTCAACCGGCCAGTACGGCCAGCGACGTGTATGCGGTGGGCGTGTCCTACTTCCAACTGCTGACCGGCCGTCTGCCCTTTCTGGCCGGCTCGTTGACCGAGGCGATTCATAAACATCGGTATCAACCGGCTCCCGATCCCCGCAGCATTCGCCCGGAGCTGACCGAGCAGGTGGCGGAATTGGTCGCGAGTTGCTTGGCGAAACGACCGGCTGATCGCCCCCGGAACGGCCAGACGCTGTGCGAACTGTTGCACGAAGTCAGTTTGGGACTGCGCGATATCCGCTTGCTGGTCGACGAAGCGATCCGGGGTCTCGAGGCGGTCGTCGAGACGTGGGACCCGCGGTTGTCCGTCCAGGTCACGTTGCCCGGAGGCCGTCGGCAGCGGGTGTTTATCGAAGACCATACGGTCGGGCCCTGGTCCGAGCATCTGGTGAAGATCTACAGCCTCTGCTGCCCGAGTTGCGACAGCTATTTCCGCCGCGCCCTGGAATTGAACGCCAACATTTCCCACGGCTCCCTGGCCATCGAGCAGATTGACGGCCAGTCGTATTTTGTGATGATCAACCGCTATCCCCGCGGGACCTGCGAAGCGGCCGATATCCGGCACAGCATTCTGGACATCTCCCGCTGGGCGGACGAAGTGGAACAAGTACTGACCGGCGAGGATCGGCACTAGTTTCGCAAATCACGATGGACGTTATCCAATCAACTGACCGAGGCCATGCACGCAGGTGCTTTGTGGAAAACGAAGTGCGACAGAGCGAGCTCCGGCGGGCGTCTCGAAGGTCGAAACAGCGGTTCGGCAGAAGCAGCACGGGAGCGGCTCCGGGGCAGGCGGTGACCCTTTTGTGATCGATACGGGAAGCGACTTTTTCTTTTGGTGGAGGTTTCCATGTTTCTACACCGTCGACATTGTTTGCATGCCGGAGCGGCCTGGCTGCTGGCTTCCCGGGCCGGCACGGGGGAAGCGTATTGGCCCCAGTGGCGAGGCCCGACGCGCGACGGCCAGTGGGAGGGAGCAGTTTGGCCCGATACGCTGGACGCCCGGCATCTCGAGCCACTTTGGCGAGTCGCATTGGCGCCCAGCTACTCGGGTCCGCTGGCCGTCGAGGATCGGATTTTTGTGACGGAGACGGTGGAAGCGGAGCGGGAGCGTGTTTCGGCGTTGGCTCGTTCGGACGGCCGGGTGCTTTGGCAGACCGCCTGGCCCGGCGCGATGCGGGTGCCGTTCTTTGCCCGCGCCAACGGCGATTGGATCCGAGCAACTCCGGCCTGGGACGGCGCGTGCCTGTACGTGGCCGGCATGCGCGACCTGCTGGTCTGTCTGGACGGCGAATGCCTAACGCTGCTTGGCTTCGCTTGGCGGCAACCAATTAGTTTGGTTGCTGCCGAGCGAAGCAGACCGCGTTGGGTTGTGTTCAAGAAGCTCGTCGACTGTGGCGAGCGCCTCACAGATGGCGGCCTACGGTCTGCAATAGGCCAGGGCCAGCAAGGCGTAGCCGGTGGACAAACTGGCGTCGCCTTCCAGCCATCGCGGGTTCTCGTTCGCCCAGGAACCGTCGGGCTGCTGCCGCTGGGCCAAGGCGGCCCGCAATTCGGCTCGCCAATCGTGGCGATTACCGTCGCGGTCGACGAACTCGTCGAACCCCATCGCATCCAGAGCTTTCGCAAAGGTGTGGTAGTAGTAGTACAAGCCGGAATCGCCCATCCCCGGGTTCGATTCCAAGTCGTAATGGGCCCGGATCCATTCCACGGCGGCTTGGACCCGCTGGTCATCCGGTCCGACCCCGGCATAAATCATGCTCTTCAGACCGGCGTAGGTCATCGATCCGTAACTGCGCAGCCCGCCCGCCGGTGTTTCGCCTGCCTGGCTGCTGCCGCCCGCAGCCGGGGTGTAATAGAAACCGCCGTCCGGGTTCTTGGTCGCAAAAGGAGTCGTGTTATGCTCCGACTCCAAGTTCTGGGTCCGAGACACGAAGACCAGCGCCCGCTGGATGGCTTCACTGTCCGCATCGTTTCCCGTCGCTTTCAAGGCCTCGATGAAAAACGAAGTATTCGACAGATCCGGTCGCGCATTTCGTCCGTAACCTGCCCCTCCGTAAGCAAAATCGGACGGATCCGTGTCGTCATCCGCACCCCATTGCAGGCCCTTCAGGAACGCATCCGCCCGGTCCAGGACCTCCTGATAACGCCCGTCCTCGTTCGCCGCGGCAAACGCCATCACGCCCAGACTGGTCTCGTAGTTCCGGTACAGCGAACCCTCGCGATTGATCCCGCCGTCAGGATGCACGAACGTCTCGAGATGCGCCAAAGCCCGGGCCACCACCGGATCGTCGGGCGAGCGCCCGTGCTGCAAAATGGCTTTCGTCACCAGCGCGGTCACTCCAGGCCCCGCAAAACTGCTGAACGATCCGTCCTCCGCCTGTCCACGCGTCGCCAAGTAGTCGATGGCCCGCGTCACCATCTGCTCGTACAACTGCTGGTCATCCAATTCGTTCGCTTCCGCAGCCGGCGACGATTCCGCAAAAAATGGTGGTAACCCGCTGCCCAAGCCCAGCGCCCCAACCAGTAATCCTGTGAAAAAGATTCGCGTCGTCATGCCTGTTACCTCTCTCTTTCCATGTTGCATGTTCGGGCACCGCCGAGTCGCGTGCCTCCCAATCGCACTGTATCGCATCTCGGATGCAAAACAATCTTCGTATGCATCTTTCGTGCCGAAACGAGCATCCCTCGCCGAACGAGGGGCATCTTGGGGCCTTGGTTCTCTTATACCGTATGCCTCAGCCTGAACGGCGAACACGGGCTCCCTGGCTTTCCGGCCGGGGTCGCATGGCGATTTCTTCGACAAGCGTGTCGAAACCATCGACACGCCGGGCGCCTTCACTGACCACCGGTTGCTGGTTTCCCCACTACCCTAACGCGGCTGCGCCGCAAACAAAAAAGCTCCGTTCGTGCTCGTACTCGTGCTCGTACTCGTGCTCGTACTCGTGCTCGTACTCGTTACTCGTGCTCCTCGCGTTCGAGGACGAGGATGAGGTCGACTGAATGATGCGCGCGAAAAGCGCGCATCTGACACCCTAAGAATCTAAGGTATGCTCGTATCTCCCCGCAAATGAACCACTAATGGCTGGGTATGACTTCACCGCCAGCGCGGGTACCCAGGGCTCGCCACACGTCCCGCGAGATCGAATCGTCAACCATCCGCACGGAGCCGTCCACCATGGCGGCTTGTACGATCCCCGGATGATAGCTGCGGGAAGTGATGATGGCATAGGTGGCACGGCCGTCCCGACCATCTTTGCCTTCTTGCCAGGAGTTGTAGTCTGCGTCGACCAAGCGCCCATCCACTTCG
>SLMF01000005.1 GCA_007133715.1 Planctomycetaceae bacterium | reverse complement strand
CGGTTCGCTCTGCTGTCGTATGCCAAGCATCTGCTTCCCTCTCTGATGGAAACGGAACCCCC
Source organism: Planctomycetaceae bacterium (assembly GCA_007133715.1). Taxonomy (GTDB): domain Bacteria; phylum Planctomycetota; class Planctomycetia; order Pirellulales; family Pirellulaceae; genus SLMF01. The sequence goes on along the minus strand of SLMF01000005.1, from coordinate 4,057 downwards.
GGGATTCTAGTGCACCGGTTCGCCCTGAGCGGTGCCCGACTCGCCGGGCGGGGCTTCGATCCGGATCCGTTGGTAGGCCCAAGCGGCCCAACCCAACAGCAGGGCGACCACAAAAAACGCCAGAATACGATAAAACTCGTCCAGCCCCGCCATGTCCACCAGGACGACTTTGGCTGTGGTGGCGGCGAACACGAGCAGGGCTGTCCAGCGGAAGATGGCCCAACGCCGGGCGAACCCCAGGGCCAACAGCACCGTGGCGTACCCGGCCCACAAGGCGGAAATGGCCAACTGGCCCAGCCATCGCCACATCCGCGACTGGTCCGTGTAGGTGCGAGCCTGGAAGCGGAACCAGCCGTCGACATCCACCGTCAGTACGAACCACAGCAGCAGCAGGCTGGCCACGGCCGCGATCCCGACCGCGGTCCTTTCCGACGTCCCAAGCCGGTCGCGGTAACGCGCGGCACAGGCCACGGCTGCCAGCAGACACGCGATGACGCCCAAGGCGGGCAGCGCGTCGGGGTTGAACACGGGAAAAACCGGCCGCCAATCGCGGCTCAGAATGTCGACGACCAGCAGCCGACCGGCGGCCAGCGTCATCAGGGCTGCGGCCATCGCGCGCAAGGCAGGCGTGCGAATCCGCAGGCCGAACCACGCCAGGGCCCACGCGACCGCGGCCCAGCCCAGAGCCACCCAGCGCGCCTGGGCCTGAAGCGGGATGGCCCACGCGATAAAGCCAACCGAAGCAGCCAGGCCGGTCAGCAACTGATGTTCATCCGGCGGGCGAGCTCGCAGGGCGCTGCGGGCGACCCCGATATACAGAGCGGCCATCGCCAAGGCCAACAACCCCAGCCAGTCGCCATAGTCGGGGCGCAGCAGGAAATGGGCCGCCGCAAACCACAAGCAAGCATTCAGCAGCAAACGCCCCAAGTCCTCGACAGTCGCCCGCCGCGCAGACAGCCAACCGCGAGAGAGATCCAGACTGAGGAATACCCCAAACAGGGCCAGATGAAACAACAGGGCCCCCGTCAGCTTCTCCGGATGATACCAGCGTTCGTACCACAACCAAAACAATCCGTGCGTGGCCAGCAGCGCCGCAGTCCCCAAACCCGACCAACGCCGCACGCGGCTGATGACCAGCACGCCCAGGTTCAAAGCCACCAGATAGGAAAAGAACTCGGGATAGCGGTCCACCTCCGAACCCATCAGGACCGGCGTGAAGAACCCGCCCAACATCGAGGTCCAGGCCAAGATCGGCGCGGCGTACAGCACCGCGACCACGGCCGCCTGGAGAATCACCACCAGCATGCATACCGAAGCAATCTGCTGGGGCAGCAGATGATAAAAGGCATACGAACTGTAGATCGACAAATATAACGCCACGATCCCGGCCGCGGACAGCATCTGCGAGAAACGGAACCACTGCCAGCGATGGTAGCGCCAGCCGGCCAGCACCAGGGCCAGTCCGGCCAGGATCCCGATCCCCACCTGGCCTTGGGGGCCGATCCAGAGGTTGTCATAGGCGAAACGCAGGAAGAACGCCACGGCGCCCAGCAGCAGGCACACGGCGACCCAGCCCAGCGCTCGGCGGCCGATCAGTTGCTCCCAATCCACCGGCTCGGCATCGGCCCCTGCGGGGCGGGCCAAGTCGGCCAGCAACACTTCGGCCTGCTCGCGTCGGGGCGCGGCCGACACCTCTTGACCAGCAGACGCCGCCAGACCGCGCTCTCCGCCTTCCAAAGCACGCACCCGCGCCTGCAGTTCGCTCAGCCGCCGGTGCTGCCATACGATCAACCCGAGTGCGACCACGGGCGAGAGCACCAGCACCAGCGCCAGCAGCAGACCGAAGAGCATGATCAAGGTATCCACGCCGAATCTCGCTTTCCTGCGGTAGCCGCCGCCTGGTTCCGATCCGTTCCGTGAAGAGCTCGCATGGCCCCCCTGGCGAAGATCAAGGTTGCCGTCGCCCTTTGTAGCGGATTTGCGGCACAAAAGCGAGAGGTGCCGTTCAGCGAATTCCGCGTAGATGCCGCACGACGAACAGGACCTCGCAGGCGAAATCGTCCTCGGCGGCCGGGGCCGCGGGCTCGCCCACGGGAGCTGGCTCCGACGGCTCCGACGGCTCCGACGGGGGTTCCAGCAGCCGGGGATCAATCCAGCGGATCGACCCGAAGGCACCCAAATTCCGCGCAGTGCGACTGAGAATCCCCAGATTGGCTACCAGTCGCACCGCCTGACCCACCTCGCTCCCCACATCGGAGGCCTCACACAGCCGATGCAGGAGCCCGTCGTCCGCATCTCGGGTGGTGAGATTCAGAAAAAAAGAACCAAAACCGGGCGGGCGAGCTAGCAGGTCATGGTAGATCGCGTCGGCCTGCCTGCCCGTGGTGCGTACCAAATACAACTCGACCGGATCCAGATCCTCCCGCTGGGGATCAAACTCCTGAAAACCGGCCAAGAAGCGTTGCTCAAGCAATTCGGCCTGTTCTTCCGGGCCCACCGGTACGGTCTGACGCATCCCGATCCGATGACGCGCCAACAGGTTCGCAAACGCCGCCTGTTCGACACCCGCTTCGGTCAGCGACACTTCGTAGACCAATACCAAGTGATCGGGATGCTGGCGACCGATGGCACTGACCAGCATCTGCTGGGGGTCCGGGGCCACGGGCAGCCGCTCCGGTTCCTGAGGCGTATCCGGAATCGGTTCTGGGGCAGGCAACACGTCCCGCACCGGAGGGTCGGGAAGCGCCACAGGCGTGCCGGGAGCACGCGGGTCCCAACTGGTGATGTAGAACATGACCAGCACGATTGCAGCGACCGCCAGCAGGGGCCCCAGGATTTGCCAAGTGGGGATGCGTGGCGGCGGTTTCTTTTTCGCGGTACGCGAGGCGACCTCCGAAACGTGCTCCGCATCGATCTGCTGCCAAACCCGCTCGCAGAAACCCGGTTCCAGTTGGTAACGCGGCAAGCCGGCAATCCGCCGCTGCAACTCTTCCAACTCGTTCAGTCGCTGACGTTCGACCGGATCCGCTTCCAATTGACGCAGGTAACGCTCGCGTTGCTGGTCGGTCAGTTCACCATCCAGGAACGCCTCGCGTTGTTCCGATCGGGCCGCTTCGACCGTGGCCGCTTCGCCTCCGGGTTCTTCGGAAACGGTCTTCAGCGACTCCAGGAGTTGCGTGGCGGCGCGGCTGTCGAGCCGATAGCGAGCCAGTTGTTTCAGTCGCCGATCGAGTTCGCGAAATGCGTCCAACGTCTGACGGGCTTGCGGGTTCGTGGCCAGCTCTCGCTCCACGTCCTGCCGCTCCTGGACCGTCAATTCGCCGTCCAGGTAAGCACTCAGCAGCTCGTCAAATTGCCCGTCGCGCCTGTTCATGGCATGATTTCTCGTCCGACCAACATATTTCGGATTACCCCCTTCCTTGGGGACAGGGACAGCAGATTCCCTAAGTCAGGCGAACCCCATTGCCCCCCCGCATGGAGTGCGCGGAGCCGCTGATTGCCAAGCAGGTTCGCCCAGGCAACGCCCGCATTGTCTGCTTTCCGTCTCCACTAGTGCGATGCGCAGCAAAGCCCGAAAGTTCCCGAGCGGGGCATCGACCGCGCCCCGGGCGACAGCAGGCCTCCTCAGCCTAACGAGAGAAAACGGTCGCTTCAAGCTGTTTTGGGTACCGTCCGGCTTGTCTTGGTGTGCCGGTTGGAGAATACTAGACGATTCACCTGGCGCCCTGAACCGAAAGGAAGATCATGCGAAACCTGCTGTTGCGTCGAGCGGTTGTTGCCGCCCTGCTGTTGTGTCCGCTGTTGGGCGTTTTGATTGCCACACCCTGTACCGGCGAAACGTTGCTCACGGTGGGTACCGACCAGACAGTGAGTGTTCTTTTGGGGGAAAATGAGCTGGTTCGATATCAGTATGCCCCCAATCCCTTTAAGCCTTATGTGTACGCTTGGCATACTCCCGGGGGGCGTCAAGTGCTTCGCGATGCGCCCGCCGATCACCTGCATCACCATGGCCTGATGTTTGCCATCGGAGCCGCGGGCGTCAATTTCTGGGAGGAGG
>SLMF01000731.1 GCA_007133715.1 Planctomycetaceae bacterium | reverse complement strand
TCGGACTCCCCCGACAACTCGGTCGATTCGCGGGGCAAGGCCTGCTGCGGCAACGGACCGTCCCCCGAACGAACGCGAATTCGAGCGACGTTCTGCGCTTCGACCGGGATCAGCCCCGCCAACTCCTGTCCGTTCTGCAGCAGAATCAAACGCTCCGGCGACAGCTGCACCATGAATTCCATTTGGTGAGCGTCCAACGGCTGCCAACCGTACCGCACCCCCGCCTGGGACAGCTCGGTGGCCGTCACGCCCGGTACTTGAGCTGCGGGCGGCGAGCCCTGACGGGGCAAGACGTCCGTGCCCACCCGCAACCGAAACCGGCGAATGTTACGCATGTCCGGGTCGATGTTGCTGATCACGTCCCGGCCGTCGCGCAACGCGATCAGCGTCACGGGCTCGATCTGGACGATGTATTCCAGCTGGCCATCGGCCGCGGGCTGCCAGCCATAGTCCACGCCGAGCACGGTCGTGGCCAATAGCAGTGCGATTGCGCTCATCGTCCGAACTCCTCAGGGGAACATTTGCGAGCTGTATCATAACCTTTTTGGTGCCTGTCCGTAAATAGCGATTATTCGGCGCCCCCGCACCCGCTTTCTCTGGTCCGAAAGCGGCGAGTTCCGTAGAATAGAATCGATTTGGGCGAACACGCCAGGACAGTGCCACGAAATCGAGTGCGAGACAAGGAACACCGCAGGATGGTCCCGAGACAAACCGCGCTGATGGGGGCGTTGATTTTATGGGCTTCCGGAGTCCTGGGGCCCGGGGAGTCCGTGCTGGCCGTGCAGGGTCAGGCGTATCCCGGCAGCCCTTTTGGAGTGGGCACATTCACGATCGCCATCCCGCCTCAGGATGCGGCCGCAGCCCAGGCCGGGGTGCCCGTGCGGGTCGAGGAGCGTGGGGGGCGGTTGTTCTATCCGGGCGTCAACCGCTCGGCAGTGCGGCAGTTGTTGGGCGAAATCCTGGGCGTCCCGGCTCTGACCGGGCCCGGGTCGGTGACCGTGTTCTTTCTGTTCACCGGCGAGGACCCGCTGGAATTGACCGTCCACACGCCCTCGCCACAGCGGGTGCGGGTGACCCCCAGTCTGCCGCGGAATCCGCGAGTGCAGGAGCGGCTGTTGCGGCGGTGGTGGAGCAGCTTTCAGGCTCAAGCGGATCAACAGATCCAGCAGGGAGATTACCCGCCGCTGGTCGAAACCTATTTGACGGCCATGCTGTCGCGGCGTCTGCGGCTGGAGCTGCCTTCTTCCCGCCAGAACGCGGTGCCCGCAGGCGAACCCGGTCGGACCTTGCATCTGCTGGCCGGCACCGAACGCCTGCGGCTCGACACGCTCCGGGAGAGCAATCGGGCGGCACGAATCGAAGACCCGCGCCCCCGGCATCCGCTGCCGCCACCCGTTCGATGGAATCCGCCCCCGGCGGTGACGGTCGATCCGGAGACCGAAATCGAACCGCTGGCGATGCGGGTGCCCGAGGAGTGTTTCTACATTCGTTTCGGCGAATTCCGCAACTACCTCTGGCTGGAACGATTGCAGCAGGATTACGGGGGCGATATCACGCGGATGGTCACGCTGCGCGGGTACGATGCCCGCGTCAATCAGCGAACGCAGCAGCAGCTGGCGTTACGTTCTTCGGCGTTGGCCGAAGTGTTCGGCCCGGCGTTGGTCAAGGATGTGGCGTTGATTGGCCGAGATCTCTTTTTGCGAGAAGGCCCTGCCGTGGGGCTCCTGTTTCATGCCCGGGATCCGATTTTGGGGCAGGACTTTGCCCGCCAGCGAGCGAGCGCGTTGCGGGAGCAGGCGGCGGCGGGGGCGACCGAGGAGCAGGTGGAAATCGAAGGCCGCGAGGTGTCTTTTCTTTCCACACCCGACAATCGTCTACGATCCTTTTACGCGGTGGATGGGGAATTCCATCTGGTCACGACCAGCCGGGCGATGGTTACCCGGTTCTTCCAGGTTGGCAGCGGGCCGGGGAACGGAGCTTTGGGCGAGAGCGTGGAATTTCGGCATGCTCGCAGCCTGATGCCGACGTCGCGGGAGGACACGATCTTTGTGTACTTCAGCGCGCCGTTTTTCCAAGGCTTGGTCAGTCCGCAGTATCAGGTGGAATCACAGCGGAGGTTGCGCGCGGCAACCGAACTGGATTCGCTTCGCCTGGCGGGCTGGGCCGCACGGCATGAAGGCCAAGCGGCTGAGCGCATCGAGGATTTGATTCGGGGCGGTTTTTTGCCGGCCGATTTCGGTCACCGGCCCGATGGCAGTCATCCGGTCGAGCGTGATGGTCAGTGGGGCGATTCTCTGCGGGGCGCTCGAGGGGCCTTTACTCCCGTTCCCGATGTGGAGATCGCGGAGATCTCGGATCGCGAGGCACGGCGTTGGGCCGAGCAGGCCGCTTTCTACGCAACATCCTGGAAACGCCTGGACCCGCTGATGGTCGGGCTCCGGCGTTTCGCCTTGAATGGCCAGGACCGCGAACGGGTGGTGATCGACGCACATATCTCACCCTTCGGTGAAGAAAAATACGGGTGGATCACGTCGATGGTCGGTCCGGCGACCGCCCTGCGGGTCCAGCCTGCGACCGGAGATGTGATCACCGCCCAAGCGGTGGTCAGCGGCGGGCGATGGATGCCGTTCATCCCCACGCACCACCTGTTCCTGGGTGTCCAGGATCATGAACCGTTGCCGTCTCGACCACGGGAGGGTCTGTTCGGGGCCTTGTCACTGGTCGCGACCACGCCGGGTTATTTGGGCGCTTGGCCGAAATCGGGTTTTCTGGATCGGCTGCCCTTGGGATTGGGCGGCGGACCGCCGGATGCGCGAGGCTACTCGCGGCTGCCCTTGGGGATCTGGCGGCGGCAGTGGGAAGATTTCTCCGCCCTGGCCTTCGATTGGCAACTGCTGGACCAGCTGACTCCGGAATTGAGAGTCGAGCAAGCGGAGGACGAGGCGCAGTTGCGCGTCCATGTCCGGGACCTGTCGCAGGCATCGTTGCGGAGCTGGGTGAATCTGGTAACGTTCGAGCGGGCGGAGCAGGCGTCGCTGGGCAATTCCCATTTGCTGCAGGCCATGACCCAGCAGTTAGGCGTGCCGCCCGAGTCGGCGCGGGAGGCAGCCGAGCAGCTGCTGGACGCCGAATTGGTCTGTTCGCTCGGGGGCGAGTACCAACGGGACGCGAGCGCCCAGTGGGTATCCGATGCCTGGCCGGGTGTGCGGGCCGCCCGTCCTCCCGCCGAGTATCAGGCGCCGCTGCTGGAATGGTTTCGGGGGTTGGAACTGCAGGCCACGATGTACCCGGATCGCGTGATCCTGCTGGCGGACGTGGATTTGCAGCGGAAGCCGGTCGAACGAGCCAGTCCGCTGCCGTTGTTCGATCTGTTCCGCCGGGGCCGCGGGGAACCGGAACAAGCGGAACCGGAACAAGAAGCCGGGGACCCGCCGGATTGAGACGATTCACCATGCCGAAAGTCACCATTCGCACCTACGCACAATTGCGAGAATACACGCAGGGCCAGCCCCAAGTGGAACTGGAGCTGCCCGAACCTCGCACCCTGGCCCAACTCCTGCAGCAACTGGGGATTCCACGCGAGAAGACCCGGATCCTGTTCGTGAACAGCCGCGCCGCCGATCGGGAACAGCTGGTCCACGCCGGCGACACGGTCGACCTGTTTTCCGCCATCGGAGGAGGCTAAACGGCCCGCACGAGTGGTGGAAAAATCGGCATTGACACGGGATGCCCGACGCTGGAACGCGCGTTGCAAGAGTTTTCGGCGGTCGAGCGACGTTTGAACGAGGAGTTTCCTGGCGAGAATCAACCCCGGCGGGCGCTGGTGGTGGATGACAATGCCAACGAGGGCCAGTTGTTGGCCGCCTACTTGCGGGCTTGTGGTTATCAGGTCGAGACGGCTTCGGACGGCTATGACGCGATGCGCAAACTGGACCAGTTGGACGGTCTGGATGTGCTGCTGTTGGACATGGCCATGCCCCATTGTGACGGACCGTCGATGTTGCGCACGCTCCGTAGCGACACCCGCTTCGACAACTTGACCATCTTTGCCGTGACGGGCAGCGAGCCGGAACGTTTCACGTCGAATCGGGCCTGCCGCCGGGTGAACCAGTGGTTTCAGAAGCCG
>SLMF01000442.1 GCA_007133715.1 Planctomycetaceae bacterium | reverse complement strand
TGCGGGTGGCAGGTACCCAGACCGAGCTGCGTCACCACATCGAACGCGAGAATATGCTGGACGACGAACAGCTCCGGTTCTGGCGGCAACGGATTTCCGGGTTGCCCGTACGCGACGACGGCACCCGCACCACGTTTTCCGCCGCTCCGCACCCGGCCGGCTCCTGACGCGGCCTCGCCACCGGTTCCGAAGCGACCGGAAAAAACCGAGGCACTACTGGTCTGTCCATGTCAACTTTACCAGTTGGGTGCCACTGCTGGCTTCTCCAACAGTGCAGAAAACACGGTTGGACAAGCCAACCGTGGCACCCGTAAACTCAGATTCGACAGACAACCATGGGGATCGTCGGGCAGGAGTGCCCAACCTACGGCGAGACGCAGCAAGTGCTTTGCGGCACTCGTGTCTTGCCGCTCACATGAAAACCCGACAGTCATTTCTTTGCCGATCCTCAGCCGACATCCGCCTATTATGCATACTGCTTGTACTCCAGAGGGGCTGTCTCTTTCCAAAGACTCGACAAACTTACCCCTGCGCAGTGTAGAATATCAGAGCGGTGTAGAATACCAGAGACATCAAGTTTCCCCGGGGTGCCGACTAACCCGCAGAACCCAGTCGAATCGAATTTCCCTGTGAGGGGGGCGAACGGCAAGCCATGCCCTCAGACGATCGAACGCCGTTGGAGCAAATCCATGACCATTGTGCCCTGTCCCCGCTGTCACGAGCGCGTATCGTTGCCCTCGTCGGCCAGCGCCGAAGCGCGTGTGCGTTGCCCGCTTTGCCAGGAGACCCTCTGGCTAGTAGAGATTCTCGACGCCCTTCCCCCTGAATTAGAGGTCTTGGAGGATCCGGGCAGGGCGAGTTCGGAGCCGGCCGGGGTCGGGGAACCGGGTTTGCTGGCAGAGACGCCTGGGGATTTCGGTGAGCCGAGTCTACCCGCGGTGGACGAGCCGGCTTCGTTGCCGGAATTCAGCATTGCTCGCAGTTCCCAGCCACGCGAGGCGAGCGTGACGACGTCGGGAACACGCCGTCGCAGCAAGCGTTCGCACGGGCGGCGTAAGTCGAAAAATGCGACGGGTGAAGTAGTCAAGATCGTTGCGGGCGGGATTGCCGGTCTGGTGATAGCCCAATTGCTGCTCTGGTGGATGCCTTGGCAGAACCTGCGCCGCGATCCGTTTCAACTCGGCCCGTCGGTCGCGGCGCTCGCCCCTTGGTTGGTTCCGGCGACCTTTCATGGTGCGACAGCGGACGCCGATGCCGCAACTCGCCGCACCGCTCCGACCTCCCCCGACCAGGGATTATCGGAAACCGGTTTGCCCGAGCGGACCTTTGACGAACTAGGAGCTGCAGACGAGTCGCCGACCCGGGAAGCCCAACCTGCACCACCGAATGAGATTCCGGCGGGGGGGCTGTTTGGGCATTTACTGCCGGAGCACGAGCCGATCGACGAGTCTTCGGCCTCGCCGGTTCCCGGGGCCGATCCGGGGGACCTGGATGACCTTTACGATCTGGGGCCCAACCTCACCGAGCCGGCCGCTCCCCCCGAAGACCCGTTGCTGCTGGAGCCCGAATGGCCAGATGACTCGCAACGGGAATTGGATCCCGATTGGGAGATCGACCCCGGCTTGGAGATCGACCCCGGCTTGGAGATCGACCCCGGCTTGGAGATCGACCCCGGCTTGGAGATCGACCCCGGCTTGGAGACCGACCCCGGCTTGGAGACCGACCCGGCTTTAGAAACCGACACCGAATTGGGAGCGGTCCCCGAGTTGAACGAGCAAGCGGCGGCGGACCAGCAGCATGCAACCGACGCGCGCGGAGAGGCCGGGAACGCGGGCCCGAGTGCCGTCGTGCCCCTGTCCGAACCTGAAGACGAAACCGGCACCGCCCATGGAGGTGCGATTTGGGACGAGGCTCAACAAGCGGCGGTGGCCTGGTCGGAAGTCGCGGCGGCGGAAAGCGGGGCCTTGCTGGGCCCCACCTACCGGACTTTCGCTCGCTTGTGCGAAACGCTCAACCGGTCGGAAGCCGATGCGGAGGCGGAGCGGGAGATGGCGATCGAACTGCTGCAATCCTTGCGAGAGGACCCAGATAAACTGCGAAACCTGGGCAGAGCGGGAAATGCCTGGTTCCATGCCGCCGATCGACGTGACAGCGACGGAGTTCTTTTGGTGGGTAAAGTGCAAGCCATTTTGGAGCAGGGGCCCCTCTATCGTACCGAGTTGGGTCTGCCGGACAACAAGACGATTGCGGCGGTCTACGCGGACAGAGATCCGTCGGATTGGTACCAACCGGAGGATCGCGTGCTGATTGCGGGCATGTTTGTCCCCTCGAGCACGCTGAGTGACTTGCCTCCGGATGTGGTGGTTGAGCCGGAGGTGGTGTGGAGTTCGGTTCGCGCCGTGTTGACCGACTGACCGGTGCAAACCCGATTTTGATACCGAATCAGGGCGCTGAACAACCGGGTACGGGTGTGACCGATTGGATATGGACGGCGTTCTCGGTCGAAAAGCTTTTTTGACACGTATCCCCTGGCCGTCTAGACTAAGGGTATCTGCCATGGCCGGGTGGCGGAGGTGTCTTATCCTTTCACTTCACAAGTCGAGCCGCGGATTGCCGCCCATGTTGCGATCAACCTTTTTGCTTATCGTATTCGGTTTCTCTCTTCTGTTGGCCGCTTCGGGGAGGGCAGATACCCGCACAACCGAGTTACTCAGCGCGACCGAAGCTCGCCGCTTTGGATTGGAGCTGGCTTGGACGACGCGAGTCGAAGTCGATGCTGCCCGCGGCCGTGTGACCCACATCCAGCAGTTTATCAGTTCTCGCAACAACCACACGTACTACGAAGTTCAGTATGGCGAAGGGGAGCGCCGCCGCGTGTTTGGCGAGCAGGACTTGGACCGTTTTGGCGAGGTGGTGGGTCAGGAGGGCGCGCGACGGTTGGCCGAGCAGTTTATCCGGCAACTCGAAGCACGTGGTCTGGAAGCCGAAATCGAAGAGCAGCAAGTTCCCGAGATCACGTTGTACGTAACGACCGATCGTGCCATGGTCCATGCGATCAATGCCGAGACAGGTCGCACGGTCTGGGCCACCGTGGTCGGCAACCCCGATTTCCCCACCGAGCGAGTGGGGGTCGGCGAAGACTACGTGGCCGTACTCAACGGAAGTTCCTTGTATCTGTTGCAACGAGACACCGGTCGACTGATCTGGACGCGTCGCACCTATTGTGTCCCCGCTGCCGGACCTGCCATAACCCCTTATCAGGTTGTTGTTCCAACTTATAGCGGAAGAGTGGAGCTGTACGATTTGGAGGAGACGGAGACGCTGCCGGACATGCATCAATCGAATGGTCGGGCCGTCATTCAACCGGTGGTTACCCCGCTGAGTGTCGCTTGGCCCACGGATCGCGGATTGCTGTATGTGGCTTCGGTCAGTCGCGCGCGGATTCGTTTTCGTTTGGAAGCCCGCGACGCGATCGTGTCGCAGCCCGCATTTTTCCATCCCAACCGCTTGTTTGTCGGATCAGTCGACGGCTATCTGTACTGCCTGCACGAAACCTCCGGGGATCAACACTGGCGTTTTTCTGCGGGGGAAGCGGTTGTCACGACTCCGGTACCGACGGGAGATTCGCTGTTCTTCCTGACGGATCAAATGAACCTGTATCACTTGGGACAACAGACGGGCGAATTGCGTTGGATCGCTCCTTACGTCAGCAAGTTTTTGGCAGCCAGCAAAGATCGCCTGTATTGTTTGGGGATGACGGATCGTCTGGAGATTCTGGACCGGGAGACGGGTAGCCGCATTGCCACGACCCAATCGAATCGTCTGAGTCTGTTTTACGCGAATCCGCTGACCGATCGGATCATTGTGGGCATGGACACGGGCATGTTGCAGGCCTACCGGGAGGTCGATCAGCGTTGGCCTCTGGTCCATGTGGGGGAGGTCACCGAGGAGCCGGCCAAGAAACGTCCCGCGATCAAACAGGAGGCACTGCCGGAGCGCGAGCCGGAGCGGCCGCAGCCGGGGCGGCCTGACCCCTTTGACACACCGGTACCCGCCGATCCGTTTGGTGCTCCAGACGATCCGGCGGCCGATCCTTTCGGTCCCATAGACGACGCAGACGACCCGTTTGGTGGCGGCGCAGCCCCATTTGGCGGGCAGGATGATCCATTTGGCGGGTAATTATACCCTTTCGCTGGGTAGATTCTCGGCATCTTATGGGCTTGCTTCGCAAAGTGTCCCCCTTGAACTGCTTGCGTGGTCGGGGTAAAACCGTTCCCCCCGTCGGTGAACGTTTTTTCCGGCGGTTTCCGCTGTTTTCCCCGTGCCGCTCGCGGTTCGCGGCTTGACCCCGCGTCCTTCAACGCGTAAACCATGAGCGGTGCCCCGTCGTACCCTTTTTTTGCCGCTTACAGCACAAGGACTTGGCCTGACAATGAATACCTCCGTCCGCCGCGCGATCATCAGTGTCAGCGACAAACTGGGTCTAGCCGATTTCGCACACGGTCTGTCCGAGTGTGGCATCGAGATCGTGAGCACGGGCGGCACGCGGAGGCATTTGGAGCACGCCGGTCTGGCGGTGACCGATGTGTCCACCTACACCGGCTTTCCCGAGATGATGGAGGGGCGTCTGAAAACGTTGCATCCCCGTGTGTTCGGCGGACTGCTTTGCCGTCGGGATCGCGCGGATGATATGGATGCGATTTCCGAGCATGGGATCCAGCCGTTCGAGCTGGTCGTGGTGAATCTGTATCCTTTCGAGGCAACCATTGCGCGAGGGGGGGCAACCCACGAAGAAGCCATCGAGCAGATTGATATTGGAGGTCCGAGCCTGGTACGAGCCGCGGCGAAGAACCATGCCTTCACCGCGATCGTGACGCATCCCGAACAGTATTCGGCCGTCTTGCAGGAAATCTTGGAAACCGGCAGCGTGTCGGACGCTTTACGGCGGCGGTTGGCGGCGGAAGCCTTTGCCCGAACGGCAGCCTATGACCGAGCGATTGCGGATTACTTCGCAGACGAAGGCCGAACCCCAGATTTTCCGGAAATGCTGCATCTGGTCTTGCGCCGCAAAGCGTCGTTACGATACGGGGAAAACCCGCATCAGCGAGCCAGTGTGTACCGGGAAATCGGTGCGAGGGGCCCCAGTTTGGTCACAGCACGCCAACTGAACGGCAAGGAGCTGTCCTACAACAACCTGCTGGACTTGGACAGCGCCCTCAATATGGTCCGCTTGTTTCCCCGCCCGGCGGCCGTGGTCATCAAACATAACAATCCCTGTGGCGCCGCCACGGCCGACACGTTGGCCGAGGCAACTCGCAAGGCACTGGCGGGCGATCCGCTCAGCGCCTACGGCTCGGTGGTGGGCTTCAACCGCACCATGGACGTGGCCACCGCCGAAGTGCTTTCGGAGCCGGGTCTGTTTGTCGAGGGAGCCGTGGCGCCCGACTACGAGGCGGCCGCGGTCGGCATCCTCACGACGCGACCCAAGTGGAAGAAAAATGTCCGCCTGATGCAGGTCGGTCGCTTGGATGATGCTTGGTCATCCCGCCATATGAGGTATATCGAGGGAGGGATGCTGGTCCAGCAACCCGACACCATTGCGGACGATGTGGCCCAATGGGAGGTGGTAACCGAAACGCAGCCCACGGAGGATCTCTGGGAAGATCTCCGATTCGGTTGGGCAATCGTCCGTCACGTTAAATCCAACGCGATCGTGCTGGCTAAGAATCAGGCACTTTGCGGGGTGGGAGCGGGGCAAATGAGCCGGGTGGATTCGGTCGAGATCGCAATTCACAAGGCGGCAGAACAAGCGGCCGACTGCATCCTGGCCTCCGATGCCTTCTTTCCCTTTCCCGATTCCATTCATCGCGCGGCAGAGGCGGGGGTGGCGGCAGTGATTCAACCTGGGGGCTCCATTCGGGATCCCGAGGTGATCGCTGCCTGCAACGAGCGTCATTTGCCGATGATCTTCACACGACGCCGTCATTTTCGACACTAATACTCCCCAGGGGGGGATTGATGGAGGGCCCCCCCCCCCACGAAGAGAAAGACGGGATTTGTTATAATAACCGTGGTGGGTCGGTGTTCGTTTCCTTACCGAATGGTAGCAGGGCAATGTCTGCAAAAGAGAACTTGGATCGAATCCTCAGACAGTGGCCGTACGAGCCAGAGTCGGTCAAGGTACGCAGGGTGGAAGGCAGCGATGGGCGCCCGGTGATCCAGATGCGGGTCGATATGGGGGTGTTGCAGTTGGAAACGACGGGACGTCCCGACGGCGACCGCCCGCACAACTTTCCGACGTACGGCGATTACCTGCGAAGCAAAGCGCGGCGTCATCCGGAGTTCGTGCTCACCGACAAACAGTGTTTCGAGGTGGACCGCGAATTTGTGCAGTTCTATCACCGCCGCATTTGCTGGTTGACCCTCCGCGAATTCCGGCATGCGGTGGACGATGCCGAGCATACCTTGACGCTGATGGACCTCTGCCGGAATCACGGCGGGGACGAAGAATGGGTATTGGCGCATGAGCAGTACCGTCCCTTCGTATTATTTCACCGCATCCAGGCTGCTGCGTTGAGCCAGCTGGAGGATGCCACGCCCGAGGCGGCGATCGCCGAGTTGAATCAGGGCCTGGAGCAGTTGCAGGACGTCTTTGCCGAGTACGATGCGGAGGAGGAGTTCGAGGAGGACGAGTTGCGATTGCGTTTGGTCGAACTGCGTGAGTCCTTGCGGGACCATTATCAGGTGGGGCGGACCTTGGAAGAGCGGTTGGACGAGGCAGTCGCCGAAGAGCGGTATGAACTGGCTGCCCAGTTGCGTGACGAACTGGCCCGCCGTCGTTCCGGCGCTCGTCACTGATGTCGACCAGGGGCTTGACCCCGATTTCTCAAGCCGTTACCAAGTGACCGATTCGGGAGATTCAACCCGAGCCGCTTGTTTTCCGATTTGACGATGTTTTCCATGGGAGGAGAGGTGTGTCCATCACACGTGTCGGTGCGACCAAAGAGTATGTCAACCATTGGGCCCAAGCTTTTGGCAAGAAAAAACCGTCTGCCACAAAAACGGGCAAATCTGCATCCCCCCCAAAGAAACCCGCGAAGCAACGTTCCTCAAAAAAATAGGTGTTCCCGCATGAAATTGCATTTGCGCTATTGCGCGGCTTGAAACTATGAGCCTCATGCTGTCAGTCTGGCAGCCAAATTGTTGAGCACGTATAAACAGAAATTGTCGGGACTCGAATTGGAGCCGTCGACAGGCGGCTGTTTCGAATTGTCGGCGAACGGCCAAGTCATCTACTCGAAGCTGGCGACCGGCCAGTTCCCGGACGAGCAGACGCTGGTCCGACAGGTGGGCGCGCGGCTGGGCTGAACCAACGCTCGCGCGTGGCTCCCCATCCCTCGGGCGCCAGCAGCCCGAGGGTACCTTTGGCTGGCGATCAGCGTGTGGTCCAACCCGGCCGATTGCCGATCCTCGGCGTCGTCTCGTCGTCGCGGCTTGGGCGGCGGATCGGCGTGCGACTGACCGGTTCTTCTCCTGCCATGTCCGCCAAGTCGTCGGCGAAGAACGCGGTCGTGTTCTCGCTGACCAGCCGGTATTCGGGGTCGCCACAACGCAGCTCGGCTCGGAACAAGTGATTGCCGGCTTTCTCACCCCGAGCCCGCACGGTCAGACGGATGGTTTCGCCCGGATTGAGCCGTGCGATCGGATGAAAGACAACCTGCCCCGGTACGATTTCCGCTCGCGCTCCGTCCGCACTGGCCGGTTCGATGCCCTCGGAGAACTGGGCAATCAACTGAACTTGGCTCGCCTCCTTCGTGCCCCGGTTGGTGATGTGTACCTCGTACAGCACTTCCTTGCCGACAGCGATCGGGCCGCGAGGGTCCTCCACTCGCATTGTCAGGTCCGCAATCGTCTCCACCCGAGTAACCACCTGCTCCGTGGCCTGCAAATCCGCCTCGCCACGCACGGTAAAGTCGAAGCGGGCTTCGCCCTCGTCCGCCAACTCGCAGAAGAACCGGTAAACCCGCTCCTCACCCGGTGCCAGCGAACCGATGGGCCATTCCAGCAGGTCGCCCGACTCCTGGACCTGTTCCAAGCCCTGAACGTACCGGGCACCTTGGGGCAAACGAACACTGCCCCGCACACGGTCAGCATCAGCATCCCCCTGATTGATTACTCGCAGCTCGTAGGTGCCTGCAGAACCCGCGTACTTGACGCCGGAGCCCCGGGCTCGCAGCTCCAGTACCGCCCGCCGGACGAGCAACTCCTCTTCCGCCGCAGCCTGCAACTCGCCCTGCCCTTGGGCCGTGGCTCGGATCGGCATCGCGCCGGCTTGCCGAGCGGTGACCTCGACCTGGAACTCCCGCCGTCCCCCGGCTTCCACGGTACCCACCTGCAGGGTGTCAGCCGATTCGTCGCCCAGGGCCAGACTCAAATTCACACCGCGAGCATCTCCCGTTCCCGGATTGGATACCGTTACCGTGAACACCGTCGTGTCGCCGTAGGTCACTTCCTGCGGTCCCTGCAAGGCCAGCTCGAGCAACGGTTCCTGGACCTGGATCTGGGCCACCGACGTCAGCGGATCGCACGACCATTCGACACGCAACTGCAAGGGATCGGTCGTTTTCGGCCGACCTTTCAATGTCAGCACCCGCTCGCCGCGAGCCGGAACGCGATCCAGGCTCCATATCAATGCCGGTTCCGCCTCGGCCAACCTCCGCGTGCTGCCATCTTCCACCTCGGCCGAAACCAGTTCGAAGTGATCCGGCAAGCTCAGTTCGACCGAAACGCCCCGCGCCGCTTCACTCCCCAAATTCGAGACGGAAATCAGGATCTGCGCCAGGGATCCGATCTCGACCGCTTCCGGCCCGGTCGTGGTGACCCGCAAGAAGGCCCCGGTCGAGCTGGCCAGGGTATCGGCCGCAGGGCCGGCGCTGGGGGCAGCCGGGGCACCCGCATCGGGAGACGGCGCGGTCAGCGGCGCCGACGGGATCGGCGGCCGCGATGCGATCGGCGGCGACTCGGCACGCGGAACTGCCGGCCGCGGAGCTGCCGGTACCGTTTCCGCAGTCCGATGCGTCCGTCGTGAGGACACGTGCGGGGTCTCCTCGCTGGACTCGTCGTCATTTACCAGCGTTTCGGCAGCCCGATCCGCCGGTTCCGCGTCACCCATCCCTGGCAGCACTCCCGGAACGGTCAAGCGTGGCGAAGATTCCCCCCGCAATTCGCGAGGCAATTCGCTGGGCGATTCGGCGTCGCTTGTCTCCGGCAAAACGGGCCGCTCCGCCTCGCTCTCCAGAGCGGATAACGCACGCGGCGAACTGGCCGCTGGCGACCGACCTTCCATCTCGGCCGGCTCCTCCCCGGGGGACGCATCGGATGACGCGTCCTGCAACGTCGTGCGTCTCTTGAGCACCGACCGCAAAGGACTGGCGTCGGCACGTTGGTGGGCAACCGGAGCCACTTCCGACTCTTCGCTGCCCCCCGTCCGGCCTGCCGGGAAGCCTCGGGCAAGGCCAGGGGATTCGTCGTACTGGTTCGACACCGTGCGACCCACACGCTGCAGGTGCTGGGCCAGTGCCTCATTCGTGCCGTGGGTATCTGCAGAACGACTCTGCGAACTGCCCGCTCGTTGCCAAGGGTCCGTATCTTGGGCTCGGACAAGCGCGGCCACTACGCCGCCCACCAGCAGCAGTAGCGCCAGCACACCGTGAGAAGAACGACACATAGGGCACTCCGCAAGTTCGACAGGATCAACTTCGGTCCTACGCAGAAACGATCCGCGCTGGTCCGTAGTATCGGTCAGAGGGTTTGGCGAGGTTTAGTTGACTTTGACGTTTTTTTGGATTGTGCCGATTTCGGTGAATTCCGGCAGCAACGCAAGGTCTTCAGACGATGTTTAGCCAGAGTCTGCCCTCTTGGAACACGAGCCGATGATCAGTCGCAAACTTGTATTGCCGGTGCTTCTCGCGACGGCAGCCGGAACGCCCTACCTGCTTATGGAGTACGGTGTGCCCTCTGTGGTGAGGGATACTATGGGCACGCTGGTTTCGACGGATGCCTCTCGGGTGGAGGTGGAGCGTCGTCCGGAGCGGTCTTTTCCCCACACGGTGGGTTCGGAGTACGATTTTGGTCCTCAGGCAGCGAATCCTGATGCCGTAGTTCACCCGGGAGTTGCAGGCCCCCCTGTGGAGGATTTGGGGGAAGTGCTTCGGTTCGACATTCACCCCGATTGGGTGTCAAATCGTTGGCCGCGGGTCACCTTGGCTCTCTCGGAGCCCGGTTTAACGGGCCTGCGTGTCCCTCTGGTTACCGGCATTCGGGTCGATGATGTGGCGGGTTCCCTGACCTATTTCTTTGGCCCTGACCACCGCTTGCAGCGGCTGACCTTGGAAGGTTTCACGGGGGATGCCCACCGCTTAGTTCAATTGGTCACGGAGCATTATGGTTTGAAGCCCGAAGCAACGTTGCACGCGGGCATGTACGTTGCTCGTTGGAACAAGGAGCCGACCAGTGTTTTGCGGATCACGCGGCCACCGGTTACGGCAGCCGCTTCCCCCCACGCTCGGCTACAAGTGCTGTTGGAGCTGAACCGGCCGGCGATGGCCTATGGCTTGAGCACCGAGACGCGTAAAATTCTGGAGTACGATCGGCAGACCCAGCAGTGGTAATTCTTCGCCATCGGGGCCTGCGATCGACGTCAAAGGGACGGCCCATCTTACCGGTCCGGTGACCGCTCACGTTGGGTCGTGTCCCAACCGAGGGGCCATCCGTGCAATTTCGGGAACTGATTTTGGCGAGCCGCTCGCCCCGGAGGCGGGAGCTGTTGGCTGCGGCCGGTTATTCGTTTCGCGTCCTGCCACCCGGGCCTGCGGCCGAGGATGGCCAACGGTCCGGCGAGTCGGTGGCCGAACTGGTCGCCCGCTTGGCTCGCCAGAAAGCGGCCGATGTGGCCAACAGACTCTCGCAAGGGCTGGTCTTGGGATGTGACACCGTCGCCGAATGCCAGGGACACATTCTGGGAAAACCCCCGGATCGACGCGAGGCACGCTGGATGCTCGACCTTCTTCGCGGCTGCGAACACCGGGTTTTCAGCGGGCTCTGTTTGTGGGATGCTGCCCACCATCGGCAACGTACCAAGGTGGCGGTGACGCATTTGTGGATGGCCCCCATCTCGGATCACCAATTGGAAAACTATCTCGATACGGGCGATTGGCAGGGTAAGGCAGGCGCTTTCGGGTATCAGGACGGGCATCCCTGGCTGCAGATCCTGGAAGGTAGCGAATCGAATGTCGTCGGTTTGCCACTCGAATTGCTGGCTGAGATGGTTCCGGAAGGGGCGTAGCATCGCGTTGTCGCCGCGAGGCCCGAACAATACCGCCCGTGTGGCTCGACGGCTCCGGGAACGACACGGTGGAGTCAAGGTTTCCCAAATAACCGTCGGTGGGGACTTCTGCCGCGAAAGGAACTGCAAATGGCACGTATCGGGATCGGCACCCTGGCTTCGGTGCTGCACCGCGTGGGCACGGCAATGGCCGCAGGCCTGGACGTGCGGGCGATCTGGGAACGCGAGGCGGCTCGGGGACGGCCGGACTACCGACGTCAAGCCGCTCGGGTGCGCGACGGCGTGGCACAAGGTGATACGTTGGCCGAGGCGATGCGCGCTTGCCAGGGATACTTTCCTGCCTTGACAGTCGCCCTGGTCGATGTGGGCGAAAATACGGGACGACTCGAAGAAGTCCTGTTCGGCTTGGCCGATCATTACGACCACCTCTGCTCGTTGCGACGTACCTTCTTGACCGGCATCGCCTGGCCTTGCCTGCAATTGTTCATGGCCCTGTCCATCATCGGTATCCTGATCCTGGTGATGGGGGCGATTGGCGGAGGCGTCGATGTCCTCGGGTTCGGCTTGATAGGCACCTCCGGATTCGTGGCCTATCTGCTGATCGTGGGGCTCGCGCTGGGAAGTCTCGCCCTCGCAATCACCGCCCTCCTGAGGGGCTGGCTAGGTACCGTACCGTTGCAAATGGCGATGTACGTGCCGGTCGTCGGCGATTTCCTCCGCACCAGTGCCCTTTCCCGCATGGCCTGGACTCTGTCCCTGGCGCTGAACTCCGGACTGGATGCCCGCCGCTCCATGCGATTGGCACTCCGAAGTACCCAAAATAACTTCTTCATGTCGCAGATGGATCGGGTGGACGAAGCGCTCCTGGCCGGTCGGGAGTTCCACGAATCGCTGCGGGAGACCGGGCTCTTTCCCGACGAGTTTCTCAATTCGCTGGAGACCGCCGAGCTCTCGGGGACCCATGGCGAGACGCTCGGCCGTGTCGCCGACGAATACCGCTCGCGGGCTCGCTCGGCCGCCAACGCCCTGACCGCCGTCGCCTCCCTGGCGATCTGGATTATGGTCATGATCTTCCTGGTCCTGATGATTCTTCGCTTATTCCTGTTCTATTTGGGGAATCTCACGGGCGCATTGCAGGGCCTTTAACCGCCCTCGAAAAACCGCCCTGCGACTCCCGATTTCCCAGACCGAGCCGCTTTTGTCCCGACTTCTCGGAAGCCTGCTCGCGACGTTCTTGCCCGTCCTCAGGAAAACGGGATGCCTTTCACGTTCCCCGCACGCCCGCCTTTCCCCGCCGCCGGGATGGGGCTTGGCTTTTCGCCGCACTGCGGTTAAACTTTGCTTCGTCAGAATCCCGTCGCTTCCTCGAAGCCATTGGATGACTGCCAGGTCCAATGGCTTTTTGATGACGCCGCTTGTGCCCATCCCATCTGGTCCTGGGAACTCCCAAGAGACCTTGTATGAAATTCTCCGAAATGGGGCTTTCTGCCCCCCTCCTCCGTGCCGTTGCAGCTCAGGGCTATGCCCACCCCACACCGATCCAAGCCCGCGCAATCCCCGTGGTCCTGGCCGGCCAGGATGTATTGGCCTGTGCGCAGACCGGTACTGGCAAGACGGCAGCTTTTGCACTTCCTCTGTTGCACCGGTTAAGTCACAGCGAGGAGCGTCTTCCTCGTCGGCGTCCGATCCGCGCCTTGGTGTTGAGTCCCACCCGTGAATTGGCCGTGCAGATTGATGCGAGTTTTCGCTGCTACGGGCAGGCGACCGGTCTCCGCAGCACGGTCGTGTTCGGCGGTGTCGGGCAGCAGCCTCAAGTGCGGCAGTTGAGCCGGGGCGTGGACGTGTTGGTCGCCACGCCGGGGCGACTGCTGGACCTGATGAATCAAGGTTTTGTGGATTTGCGCTCGGTTACTGCGTTTGTGCTGGATGAAGCGGACCGGATGCTGGACATGGGCTTTCTCCCGGACGTCCGCCGCGTCTTGAGTCATTTGCCCGCTCAGCGGCAAACGCTGTTGTTCTCGGCTACCATGCCCTCGGCCATCTCGCAATTGGCGGCCAGCATGTTATCGGATCCCGTCCGCATCCGCATTGCACCTGTGAAGGCGACGGCCGAGTTGATCGAGCAGTCCGTGATCTTCGTTTCGGCCACGAGCAAATCTCGCATCGTTGCGGATTTACTCGCCCCCCACGCCGTCCGCCGCGCGCTGGTCTTCACGCGGACCAAACGCGGAGCCGACCGTCTGGCACGCCAGTTGAATCAGGCAGGAATCCGGGCGGATGCCATGCATGGCAACAAGAGCCAGTCGGCTCGGCAACGCAGCTTGGATAGCTTCAAATCCAGTCGTACTCGGGTGCTGGTCGCCACGGATATCGCGGCTCGGGGTATTGATGTCGAAGGCATCTCGCATGTGGTCAACTACGATCTGCCTAACGTGCCCGAAACGTACCTGCATCGGATCGGGCGAACCGGACGGGCAGGTGCGGCCGGATTGGCCGTTTCCATCTGCAATCACGAGGATCGCAAACACTTGAAAGCGATCGAACGGCTGATCCACCGGCCGCTGCAAGTGATCGCAGAGCACGGCAGCAAGGTTTGAGTGGCGATCTCCGGTGGGGGTAGCACGGCTTTCCGCCACGCGGCCCGAAACCCGACCTTGCCGCCGCAGACAGGAAATGACTCCTCCGGCAAACGCACCGGGGAGTCCTGTTGCTCTCCCGGTTTCAATTCCCGGCGGGGCTCCCCGGCCCGGCCCCGCCGCTACGCTCGGCTGCCGCTTCCAATAGCCGCCGATAAACCAATCGATTCGGAAAATCGAATTGGAACCAGGGGCCTTCTTCCTGATAGTAGATCCGGGACAAAGCGGCGGCCACGGCGGGTGAACGCGATAAGCCGATTTCACAATGGATCAGCAGACTCTCGACCCGCTCCCAAATCGGCTCGACAAAGTCGAGAATCGCGTCCGCCTGCGAACGCGTGATCGCTTGCGGATGCGACGGGTCCGCCGTGTCGAAGAACACCAACTGCAGCAGCCCCACCCGATTCCGCGCATCCAGCTGCGGATGATCCGCCCGCGAACTGATCGAAATCGCCGCCCAAGGCTGATCCGAACGAAAAAACTCGGCATTCCGCGCCGATCGTACCTCGAAATGCTTGCGGGCTGCAGCATCCGGTTGCATCACCTCGGCTCCTCACCCGTGGCCAAAGCACGCCGCCAACCTGCGGACCTCCCGCACCATCGTGCGGGGAGACGCCCGTACGACGATCCGCTTATACCGCGCGCGGTAGTTATTGTCACCTATGCCTCGTTGCCCGTCACCAGCACGGGAAGGTTGATTGGCCCTTCGATGACGGCCGCAAGCCCGGCTCCGATGCACGGGATGGCTCTGGCTCGTCCTCCGATTCGTGCTCGTGCTCGTGCTCGTCAGCGACAACCCGTTCAATCCAGCACGGCGGCTGCCGTGCCCGAAATCGAAACGCCCTCGTGCGCCACCACGTCGCCCTCACGGCCCACGCCGACCACATTGTCTCGCAACACCGCACCCCGCGAGTCGTCGCGGATCTCGATGGCCGCCAGCATCCCGGGCTCCCCCGAGCGGTCCAACACCTGGTTGGCCGTGATCAACGCGTTCCGGCCGCCCTGAACGTAGATCCCCCGGTATCGCGGTTCGAAAATCTGATTGTTCGACACAATCGTCTCCTGGCAGTCCCACAGCTCCAACGCGCCGCCCGACTCCTCCGATCCGATCGCAGCATC
>SLMF01000600.1 GCA_007133715.1 Planctomycetaceae bacterium | reverse complement strand
GGAAAATCGCGTAGCAACTGCCCGGCAGCCAGCATCTGCTCGTCGCGGCGCCAACGCTGACTGATCCGCCCGTGCAGGATACCCGCAGCGACGGTCAGCAGCAGAGCCGCGACCAGCAGGGCCGAGTTGACCACACGGAACATGTTCTTGCTCTCTCGCATTTCAGTGGGGACTCTCATGGGAACGGGTGCGTCAACCAGAAGACACTTGGCCGCGGCTGTACCCCCCCTCAGGAGTCGCCGGGGGCAAGCGTTTCCTCCAAACGCTGTAAATACATCAAATCGCTGGCGGTCAGGATCTGCCGCCGCAAATCGTTGCGCAGAGCGGTCTCCAGAGCACCCCGCGCCTCCTCTTTATTGCCCGTCTGAAACAGGGCCACGGCCAGGTGAAAGTGATAACGCGGATCGGTTTGCGGCCCCGCCACCGTCTGCCGCAGCAGCGTCACCGCCTCCTCCGCACGTCCCTCCTTCACCAGAATCATGCCCTTGGTATCCAACAACGCCGGCTGCTTGCCGCTGAGTTCAATCGCCTGTTCGATATAGCGGAGGGCTTGCTGCGATTGTCCCGGGATTTCCGCGGTCAAGGTGGCCAAATTGTTGAGCGCCACCACGTTTTGCGGATTCCGTCGCAACACTTGACGGTACAGCTGTTTGGCTTCCTCGTTCCGGTGCTGGACCGCGCGTACGTTGGCCACGGCAAAGGCCAGTCGAGCGTCCTCGGGGTGATTCGCCAAGCCTTTCAGCAACAGGTTCTCCGCCTGCCGCATCGTTTGCTCATCTGCCTGCGTGGCCAGGAGCGCATTGGCTAACACCGTGAAGGACTCCACCGTCTCCTGCCCGCGAGCTTCCTGCAGACACAACGCCAAAGCTTCAGAATCCTTGCCCTGGGCCAGTAGGTTCTGCACCAGCAACGGATAAGTGGTCCGCTCCGCTTCGACCGCCTTCCGATACCAGGGCTCGGCATCCGCCGGTAACTGATTGTTCGCAAAGATGGCGGCCGCCGCCAGCCAGATTTCCACCCGTTGGCGATCCTCCTGGACCTGTTGTTCTCGGCGGCGTACGAAGTTTTCTACATGCCGCGAGACTTCTGAGCCGCGATTTTGCCCTGTGAGCCAGCGGGTCCGCAACAAGAGGGTGGGCAATTCGCCCGGCGCGCGTTCTTCCAAACGCCGGAGCGGGTTCTCGGCCTCCGACCAGCGTTCCTGAGACATCAGGAAATCTGCAAAAATCACCAAATGCTCCGGTCGCGGCTCCGTCCGAATACACAACGTTTCATACAGCCGCCGGGCCGCTTCTAATTTGGCCAACTGCTCCTCGTCCGACACGTGCTGGGCCTGCTGGCGGTAGACCGATGCCAACAGCAGATAATCGCCATCTTCGCCAATTCGTCGCCGGATGACTACATCTTCCAGCAATGCTTGGGCACGCTGCAAATCGGGGTCCGGACGCTGGGCGTACAGCAGCGCCTGAAGACGCTGATCCAATGCGGCCGGGCCGTCCCCCTCCTGGCCTTCCTCCAACAATCGCATGGCCTCGTCAAACTCGCCTCGTTGGGCCACCAAAGTCGCCAGCATGCGACGGGCTTCCCCGCCGACCGCTGCCGTCGCGCTGTCCTCTGCGGCAAGCGAAATCAACTGGCGGAGCACGGTTTCCGCGTCCCCCTGCCGATCCCTCTGACGCAACAGAAATGCGGACCACTGCGACAACACCGACACGCTGTCCGGGGCTAACTCGGCGGCCAGACGGTATTGCTCCTCCGCGCGTTCCCGATCGCCTAACGCGTCATACCCCTGCGCGGAGACAAACGCAATTTCGCGGGCCGGCAATCCGGATTGCTCACGCAATTGTAGCAGCGTCTGCCGGGCTTGCTCTTCCCGCTCGGCACGCACCTGAAAATTGAACAGGCCCGCCCACGTCTGCACATCCTGGGGACCCAACTCGATGGCCTGTCGGAAAGCCTCCTCCGCCTCGTCCGGCTGCTCGTTGACCATCAGCATCTGGCCGTACCAGAGCCATGCCAGCGGGTCTTCCGGCCGACGCTGGACCGCCTGCCGAGCGAGGGTTTCGGCACGTACCGCATCTTGCAACTGGGATGCCACCGAGATCGCCAGTGTCGAGAGTCGCGGCGAAGACGGGACCTGTTGTTCCAGGCGTGCCAGGTAGCGATTGGCTTCCGCAAACCGCCCCAAGCGGTACAGCAGGGACACCACCCGCTCGAAGATCTGAACCCGGCGGTTGCCCATCCGCAAGGCGTTCTGATACGCCGCCAGCGCTCGCTCCCAATCGCCGTTCAGCTCGTCCAGCAGCCCCAACAGCACGTGGGTTTTCGACCACGACGGCCGTCGCTGCTGCAATTCGATCTGCAGGCGAGCTGCCTCCTCCCGCGCAGCGTCCGAAACCACCTCCGGCTCTAACAATAATCGCCTCGCCCGCACGTATCGCCAGTGGGTTCCCGGATCGCCCTCGACCGCCCGCAACAGGTTCTCCCAGTGCGCCGCCGACTCCCATTGCCGCGTGTCGATCGCCAAGTCGGCCAGCTGTCGCATCGCGGCAATATCCCGCGGCCGGTCCTGATGGAGCTGCGTCAATTCCTCAATCGCGGCTTGTAGATTCCCCTCGGCCAAGAACGAATTTGCCCGTGCCCGCCGCAAAGGGGCTTGCCGCTCCGCTGCCAGCACCTGCAAGCCGGCATCCAGGGTCTGGCGAGCTGCGTCGAACTGCCGCCGGGCTGCTTCAATGCCACTGACCACCAAGTACCGCGTCAGCGAACGATCATCCAGAGCCGCCACCCGTTCCAGGGCTCGGTCCACGTCGTCGGTACGGCCGATCTGATGGTACCGCAGAGCTAACTCTAACCAAAACGGACTCGACGCACGATAAGCCGTTTCAGCCTCCGACAGCACCGCGACAACCTCCTCAATCGCCTCGTCCCCGGCACCTGACTCCAAACCCCGCAACAAGACGTAGTCCGCTCGCAGAAGCTCCACCCACCAGGGCTCCTGCAAATGGTCCCGATACTCGCTGCGTTCGAGTCGCTCGAGCAACTGTTCCAGACGAGACCAATCGCGTTGGGCCCGGGGTAAATCGGCTTGCTGCACTAACCAAGCCCGTCCCAGATTCACCCCCAGTTCGACCGTCTGATGGTTCTCCCAAGCCCGCTCGAAGCGTTGGGCTGCCTGCAGCGGCTGGTTGGCCTGCAAGCGAGCGATCCCCGCAGCGATCTGGGCATCGAGTTGGCCAGGGGCAAACCCCGCCGCTTGATCGTAGGCTACCGCCGCACGGTCCCAATCCCCCAAAAAACCATAAGCTTCCCCCAAGACCAACCAAGCCCGCAAACGCTCCGAAGATTCCGCTTGACTGCTGGTGCTGACCGGTGTGGCAAAACGGATCGCGTCCAACGGCTGCTCCTGCTTGATCCGCAAGGAAGCCATCAGCAGATCCCGGTTGCGCTGCCAGCCTCGTCGCGCCCGTGCGGGACCGCGCGGGTCAGCCAACTCGGGGGCCTGCTCCATGCGCCGAATCGCCTCTTCGGCTTGCTCCAGTTGATTCAAGGCGATCAGCTGGGCAGCCAGGCGCGATTCCACTCGCGGCGATGGCCGCTGCAGTTGCTCGTTCGCTTCCCGCCAGAGGGCCACGGCCCGCTCCGGTTGGTCACGCGTGACATACAAGTCGCCCAAACCCACATAGGCCGACACATTCTGAGCATCCAGCGAATCGAGGATGCGGCGATACAGCCGGATCGCCAACGCCGGTCCCGAAAGGCCTGCGTCCTCTTCCGACTCCGAATCCGCCTCGTCCGCTTGCGCCGCATAGTAGGCAGCGGCAGCCAAAAGAACCGGAATCGAATCCGGTCCCGCGTCCATGGCTGCGACAAGCTCTTCTTCCTCGCCCGGCAAACCGTACTGTTGCCGGTAACGAAAACGCGTCAAATGGACGTCTGCCCGCGACCCCTCTTCACTTTTGGCCAGCAGCTGATCCAGCACCGTATCGGCCAGCGCGTGGCGGTCCGACGCTCCCGGTAACGCCTCACGCTGCTCGTCGCTCAGTAACTCCGGGTGCTCGCGGAGCGTGGCAGCCCAAATGGTCGCTAATTCGATATCCGCCGGATTGCGGGCAAATGCCTGCGATAATGC
>SLMF01000501.1 GCA_007133715.1 Planctomycetaceae bacterium | reverse complement strand
TGGCCAACGGGAGGAAATCGAGCACGAGCACGAGCACGAGTACGAGTACGAAGCACCGATTCACCGATTCACCGATTCACCGACCTACCGACCTACCGACCTACCGACCTACCGATTCACCGACCTACCGACTCACCGACCTACCGACCTACCGACTCACCGACTCACCGACTCACCGACTCACCGACTCACCGACCTACCGACTCACAGGCCACTTCCCCTGTCGGATTTGCGAGTGCAAGCTCGCCCGACACTTGTTCTTTCGCAGCCGTTTAATGGAAGCGGACGGTCTCGCAAGAAAGGGATACTGTCTTCCACGAATTTGACTTGGGGCTTTCGAATCGCGATAATCCGGGTTGTGTGCGAGCGCGAGAGGTTTGCGAACTCAGGGGTCGAGATTGGGAATTCCTCTTTGGTGATCTTGGTGCCCGACCGAGGGCCTTTGTGAGGGCCTGCGAGGAATCGTTACGGCACGCGGGACTCGAAATTTTCGGGTTCTTGCTTCCAGGAGAGACGAGGAGTTGAGACGATGCGAGCCGCTGCTGGCAATTCGGTTGCGATGATAAGTCGCGAGTTGTGGATCGGGCTGTTGGGCGGTTTGTGCTGGCTGGCCCCGGCTGCCGGGCGGGTGGCTGCCGAAGAGGCCAATCCCACGCTGGATCGCTGGGCGGTCCTCGCCACCCCTCGGCTGCAGGAGACGGGTCTCCCAGACCTGGTGGCAGCAAAGCTCTCCCAGACGGAGACCGTGGAACTGGTCGAACGCGAGCGGATGGACGCCCTGCTGGGCGAGCTGGAGTTCTCGGCCTGCTTCGCCGCCGAAGCTGCCGGAGAACGGCTCGCACTGGGCCGCTTGGTGCCGGCCGAGGCCCTGCTGCTGTTGTCTTGGGAGCAAACGGTCGCCACGCCGCCCACGGCTGTACCTGCCGCCGGTTCCCAGGACTCGGACGACGTTCCGGAGTCGGAGCGGTTCCTGAGACTGGTTATCGCCGACTGCCGTTACGGCGTCCGCTTGCGGGTCGAGTTGATTCCGTTCGATGGCGGCGATTTAGAGGAAGCCGCGGCCGCCTGCCTCGCGCAGGTGGAGCAGGTGCGGCGCCACTTCGCTGGCGGACTGAGCGAGGTGATCGCCGTGCCGCACTTCCTCTCCCAAGGCCTGACGCACGAGCATGACCACCTGCAAGCGGGCTACGCCTACCTGCTGCAGACGGCGCTGATGAGCGTACCGGGCGTGGCGGTCGTGGAGACGGAGGAAGCGCGGGCGATCGGCCGCGAGCGGGAGTTGGCGGGTGCGGAGCTGGAAGAACTCCCGGTGCCGCTGTATGTGGAAGGCGAGTTCGAGGTGGCCGTGGGCCCGGCGGACGTCGAACCGGAGGTGCGGCTGGGACTGCGGGTTTCCGACGGCCAAACGATTCGTCTGGAAATCGTCCGCGAGGGACTGTCGCTGGCCGAGCTAACCGAGCTGCTGCGCGGGCCGGTGTGCCGGGAGATCGTGCGGCTGTTCCAGGAGGACCCTCGCCCGGGACTCTCGCGGCGCCAGCAACAGGAGATGCTGATCCAACGGGCTGGGACGTTCTCGCGATACGATGCCTACGAGCAAGCGATCGGACTGCGGGAAGCGGCGCTGCTGCTGGAGCCGGACGAGCTGGCGGCTCGGATCGACGTCATCAACGATTACCTGCAGTGGAGGCACGCCCGCACGCTGGCCTTGAAAATGGCCCGAAGCGAGGCGTCCGCGGAACGCCCGGAGCTGGCGGATGCCGAACTCGCCGCATCGGCGGCCATGACGGCCGCCCACCTGCAGATCGTCGGCAATCACCTGGAATACCTGCTACGGCGACGGATGTTGAATCTCCGTGAAGCGGGACGCCTGGTTCACGACACGGTGAGCAATCTGGCGTTCTCTGGAGAAACGCGGCGGGATTACCTGATGAGACTCTATGCGCTGTTTCCCGGGCTCGATCCGCACTTGCGCGAGGGGAAGCACGTGATGCGAGCGAACTGGAAGCCCCGTCGTTTTGCGCCGGCCGCGCCGAAGCTGACCTACTCATGGGAACAGGGTCTGGAGCCCTCATCGCCGATGGCACAGTACCTATTCTGGACCAATTATGCAGTCCACAACATCTTTCGGCCCGAGGTATCCCAGGGCGAGGAGGCCGACTTCCAGGATCCGGTGTGGGACGATCTCTTTCGTTTCGTCACCGAGATGGCCGACCCGGATCTGCCGATCCCGGCGTTGGCCGCGCTCGCCACGCAACGGAGTCTGCGTTTGAACAGGCGGCTCCAGCAAGGTTGGCTCGAACCGGCCAGCGTGCGACGTTTCTACGCTCGCCTGGCGGCCACGGGCCGGCCAGTCCTTGAATTCCATGCCCACTTGGGAATGCTGGCGCTGCGCATCTACGGGCACGGCGAACCGATCTCGGAAAAGGCAGCGCAGTGCGAACTCGAAGCACTCGAGTTGCGGGTGCGGGAATTGGACCCCGGCGTCGACGAGTATTACTGGATCGTCAACAGGTTCCACACAGGTTTCGGCGAATTGCGAGAGCAACTGGGGGAAGTCTTGGGCCGGGTCGACCAGGAGAAGCTTCATCCGCTGCCGGAAAACCCGGTTCCCGCAAGTCAAGCTCGGCTGCGGGTGCGATTCGAGCCGATCGAAGGGATCCAGGCGGAATGGACCGGCCTGAAGCGTTGCGGCGATTCATGGGACGTGGCCTGGCATCGTTCCGGTGTGTTCGCGATGGGCGAGTGCGGACGGGTACAAACGCTCTACAGGGTGCCGCCGGACCGGGAACGCGTGTCCAGCGGCTATTGGGTTGGCCCGCCCGGAGACCAGATTTGCGAGCCGGTGTTTGACGGCGAGAACTTCTGGATCGCGCGCCAGACCCCGGCGGTTTACCTCGTCTCACCAACCGGCGAGGTTCTGGGCCAGGCCGGCACGGCCGACGGGCTGCCACCGGGTTGGCCCGGGTCTCGTATGTATTCCGGTTTCGACGTGTTCCTCCACCCCCTCGAGCCCGGCAAAAGTGTGGTGATCGGGCGGTTCGGGCGCGACCAGCGGCTGTGGTGCGCGCTGGTTTCGTTTGCTGCGGAAGAGCCGGGGGGCCGGCCGCAGGTCAACGTCTTCCACATCGCCAACCAGCAGGCGGATGAGGCCGACCCCCACGGCACGTTTCGTCCGATCTGGCTGGCCGAGCACGTTTTGCCCGGAAACGATGCCCGCCGGTTGCTCCTGGTGGGTCGCGGCACGGACGTGGTGATGCGGTCGGACCGCGTTCGCCCGCTGGCAATCGACCTGGAGAGCCTGGAGGTGTCGATCTTTCCCGTCGCGCTGCCCCACGTGTTTTGCAGCAGCCAAATCAGCCCCGACCGTCGCTGGGCTGCCGTGCCGGGTTACGACGGGCCACGGATCGTCTCACTGGTCGGAGAAGAGGCCGGGAACGCGCCCGAACAGGATACGCGCCCGTCGCGGGACGTGCGGCAAGATCGGCCTCGGGTGTTCTGGCACGAAGACGCCTTCTACCAAGTCGGTCAGCATTGGCATCGTCTGGACCCGCAAACGCGCCAGGTCGAGGAAGTCGCTCGGACGATGATGCCTTGGCAGGAGCCCTTCGAACGCTCCGACGGCTCCGCCCATTACGCCGTCTCGGCCCATCACGGACTGGTCGGCTGGACCCCGGGGAGCCGGCTGTATCGGGCGGTGATCGAGCCGCGGCCTACCGCCGAAGACGATCTAGCCGTCCGCTACGCTCAGGTGCCGGCAAGCGCCCGCACCCGGCATCACCGGGCAGTCGAAGCCATCCGGCGACTCGGCGGCAGCGTCGACACACGCTGGGGGTACTCCCAG
This sequence comes from Planctomycetaceae bacterium, assembly GCA_007133715.1. Classification (GTDB taxonomy): domain Bacteria; phylum Planctomycetota; class Planctomycetia; order Pirellulales; family Pirellulaceae; genus SLMF01. Next base: position 307 of record SLMF01000501.1, on the reverse strand, counting down.
CACGTCTACTGGCGCGATGGCCCGCACCGCAACAACGACCCCGATGCCCGCTTGAATGCGGATCAACACCAGTGGCGGACGATCGTCTATCTTGACGACACTTGGCGGGGAGACGACGCGGGCCTGGACTACCTCAAGGACCTGCACCAGCTCCGCGACCTCTATTTTGTGCGGGCAGAGGTTACGGATGAGGGGCTGCAGACGGTCGGCCAGATCGACACGCTCCAGTCGCTGTACCTGGTGGAGAGCATGGTCACCAATGCCGGCTTGGAGCATCTGCGGCAGCTTGAGGAACTTGTCTATGTCC
>SLMF01000145.1 GCA_007133715.1 Planctomycetaceae bacterium | reverse complement strand
GGTCGTTGCCCAGGGCCACGCCCAGATGCAAGGACGCGTGGGCTTGGGGGTCCAGATCGATCAGACAGACGCGTTGTCCCTGTTCGGCCAGAGCGGCGCTCAAGTTCACGGCCGTGGTGGTTTTGCCGACCCCGCCCTTTTGGTTGATAATGGCGATTGAACGCATCGGGAACTCCTTTTCCAGCTGCTTCGCCGGCGACCCGCGGGAACCGCCCCCGCGGAAACTTTGCGGCAGTATACACCAAGCGGGGCAAGCGGGACCAGACGAATCTTGGCCGCGGCCGAACCACCGGTTTGTTTCCGAGCCGAAATGGGCTACAAAGGGAAGCTGACAGGGATCACCTCATGCAATTCCGGAAAGACCCATGCGCCAGATCGGCTCCTTGCCTGACCAAGCCGAAGCGAAACGGTTTGCTGCCTATCTTATCACCCAAGGGATCACGGCCCACGCGGAAGAGGACCACGGTTCCTGGCTGATTTGGGTGCGTGACGAGGACCTGCTGGCAGAAGCGGCGGAGGCGTTCGCGGAATTCCAGCGCGACCCGAACTCCCCTCGTTACGAGGGAGCGGTGCGAGCAGCCAGCGCCCGTTTGGCTGAAGAGGAGCGGTTGCGGCGGAAGACGCAGCGGCGGATCGTGGCGATGGGAGAGCGATGGCGGCGGCAGCAAACGGGCAGGACCCCGCTGGTCAGCACGGTGATTGGGCTGTGCGTGCTGGTGTTTTTCCTCACCAATTTGGGAAATCCGGCCACGTCGGTCTACCAGACATTGGCCTTTGTCAACCCGCTGTATGAGGTGCGCGACACGGAGTGGAACCGCCACGATTGGCAGGACCGGGCGGTGGACATTCGCAATGGTCAGGTCTGGCGGCTGTTCACGCCCGCGGTGATGCACGGCACGCTGATGCATCTGGCGTTTAACATGATCATGTTCTATCTGTTTGCCAGCCAGATCGAGCGTCGTCGGGGAGCTTGGCGGCTGTTGGGGCTGATCCTGTTCACGGGCGTGGTGTCGAATGCGGCGCAGGGGTTGGCGCCCACCGATTGGGGGACACTGGCGGGCACCCACCGTTTTTTGGGGCTGTCTGGGGTCGTGTACGGGCTGTTGGGGTACCTGTGGATGAAGACGGTCTACGATCCGGGCAGCGGTCTGTACGTCAACGGGGGCACGGTGATGTTTCTGGTGATCTGGATGATGCTGGGGATCACCGGGGCGTTGGGAGCGATTGGATTGCCGATCGCCAATTTAGCGCATGCGGTGGGGATGCTCAGCGGGATGGCGGTGGGTTATTTTCCGGTGCTCGCGCGCTCGTAGGCAGGCTGATGTTGCTGCTGATCAATGCGAATCGGATGCAGCCGCCGATCGCGCCGATCGGTTTGGACTATTTGGCGGCGTATCTTCGTGTTCGCGGCGAGCGGGTCGAGGTACTCGATTTGACTTGGGCCGCGCAGGGGTGTCTCGGCGAGGTGGCGGGTGGCGAAGGGGAAGCGGGCCAGATCGCGTCGGCTCTCGCGGCCGCTTGGCCCGAGGACGAACCCGAGTTGGTGGGGATTAGTTTCCGCAACGTGGACGATTGTTTTTGGCCGAGCGCGGCTTGGTTTGTGCCGCACTTGGTCACGTTGGTCGGTCAGATACGGTTGCGAACCGCCGCTCCGATCGTGTTGGGCGGCGTGGGCTACTCGATATTTCCTGGCGAGCTGTTGCGGGTTAGCGGTGCGGACTACGGGATTGTGGGGGATGGCGAGCAGGCGTTGGCGAGTCTCTTGCAGCATGTGCGGGGCAAGGGAACGCGGGAGCGGGTACCCGGTTTGGTCTGGCGAGCGGGTGACGCGTTACGGCGGAATCCGCCGGCTTGGCCACGGCAGCTGGAAACCCCGCCACAGCGGGAGGCGTTCGACAACGGGGCCTACTTCAGCCGAGGCGGTCAGATCGGGGTGGAGACCAAGCGAGGTTGTCCCCGGTTATGCAGTTACTGTGTGGAGCCGTTGATCAAGGGCCGTGGCGCACGTCTCCGCGATCCGCGGACGGTGGCGGCCGAGTTTTCATCGTTGGCGGCTCAGGGAGTGGATACGATCCATCTGTGTGATGCCGAGTTCAATCTGCCGATCCGGCATGCTCGGGAGGTGTGCGATGCGTTGATTGCGGGCGGTTGGGGGCAGCGGATGCGATGGTACGCCTATTTGGCCGTGGTACCGTTTGACGAGGATCTTGCCCGGCGGATGGCGCGTGCCGGTTGTGTGGGGATCAATTTTACCAGCGATTCGGCGGACCCGGCGATGCTGGCCGCTTATGGGCACCCGCATGGGCGGGAGGATTTACGAGCGGCGGTGCGGCTCTGTCACCGTTATGGTCTGAGGGTGATGTACGATCTGTTGTTGGGTGGTCCCGGGGAGACGCGGTCGAGCGTCCGGGATTCGATCGGATTTTTTCGCGGGGTGGGAGCGGATGCGGTAGGCGCGGCGTTGGGCATGCGTCTATACCCGGGCACGGCGTTGACAAAACTCATTTGGGGGTATTCACGTCTACCGGAAGGGTTACGCCGCCGCTATCGCGGTCCGATCGACCTGGTTCGGCCCACGTTCTACATCGCGCCCGAATTGGGGGAGCGGCCGGCGGCTTGGGTTCGCGAGTTGATCGCGGGCGATACCCGCTTCTTCGGGCCGGAGGATGAACGGCGGGCAGCCGGGTCCGGATCGGATCACAACTACCATGCCAGTCCCGCGTTGATCGAGGCGATCGCGCGGGGGGCTCGCGGCGCCTACTGGGACATTTTGGCCGCTTTGCAGCAGGGCACACCCGTACCTGGACGGGTACAGTAGCCTCCGCGGGTATTTTTTCGCGGTTTTGTGAACGCCCGTCTTGCCGGAAACGGTCGGGTTTTGCAGAATCGGACCTCAGCGGTCGGTCCGCGCGGTGCTTTGCGTATTTGCAGGAGAGAGAGTGGAAACGAACATGGAAATCATAAACACTTCGGACGAGCTAATTGAGCAAGCCCCATCCGATCGAACTTCGCGGACGGATGACGAGCGGATTGCGCGGATCACGCCCCTGCCACCGCCCTCACATCTGATCCGTTTCTTTCCGATCCAGGGGCGTCCGGCGGAAGCTTTGGTTGGCGAGGCGCGGGCGGCGATTCAGGGTATTTTGCGGCAGGAATCCGATCGGCTGCTGGTGGTGATTGGTCCCTGTTCGATCCATGATCCGGCCGCGGCGTTGGAGTATGCCCAGCGATTGAGCGAGGTGCGCCAGCGGTTGCGAGACGAGCTGGAGATTGTGATGCGGGTCTATTTCGAGAAACCGCGGACCACGTTGGGTTGGAAGGGTCTGATCAACGATCCTTATCTGGATGACACCTTCCGGATCAATGAAGGCTTGCGGATGGCCCGGGATCTGCTGGTGCAGTTGTACGAGCATAGGATGCCGGCCGGCTCGGAGTTTCTGGATGTGATTTCCCCGCAGTATATTGGCGACTTGATCAGCTGGGGGGCGATCGGGGCGCGTACGGCCGAATCGCAGGTGCATCGCGAGCTGGCCTCGGGGCTCTCCGCGCCGGTCGGGTTCAAGAACGGCACGGACGGGAACATCAAGGTGGCGATGGAAGCCTTGGTTGCCGCGCGGCATCAGCATCATTTCCTTTCGGTGCACAAGAATGGCCAGGTGGCGATTGTGGAGACGCGGGGAAACGAGGACTGTCATCTGATTCTCCGCGGCGGCCGGCAGCCGAATTATCACGCGCAATGTGTGAACAGGGCCTGTGCCCTGCTGGCTGATCTGGGGTTGCCCCCGCGGTTGATGATCGATTGTTCGCATGCCAACAGTGGCAAGCAGTACCTGCAGCAACGGGTAGTCGCCGATGCGGTCGGCGCGCAGATCGCGGCGGGCGATCATCGGATCATCGGGGTGATGGTCGAATCTCATCTCAAGGCCGGGCGGCAGAACTTCGTAGCCGGGTCCAAGCCGGTCTTCGGTCAGAGCATCACGGACGCCTGCTTGGGGTGGGAGGACTCGGTCACGCTGTTGGAGAGACTGGCCGAGTGTGTCCGGCAACGGCGGGACAAGTCGCGGAAGAGCCGCTGACAAGACGGCGTGGCGGTGTCCTTGCTCACGCATCGGGTTGGAATGGAATACACGGCGGATGGGATGATACCAT
>SLMF01000419.1 GCA_007133715.1 Planctomycetaceae bacterium | reverse complement strand
GGCACGCTGGTGACTTGGCAGGTGGCCACGCGGTGGTTGCTGCCGCAGTTCGGGCCGTGGCTGCCAGGGTATGCGGACGGATTGCCGTATGGGGCGATGCTGCCCTTTACGGCGGCGACGATCGGCCTGACGTGGGTGTTGAGTGCCGGGCGGCGGAACGTGGAAGCGAACGCCTGGTTCGAACAAAGCTGGACTTTTGCCAAGCAGATCACGCCCTTGCTGTTCTTCGGGGTGCTGGTCGCCGGTTTTTTGCTCGGCCGCCCCGGCGAAGAAGGGATGATCCCCAGCGAGTGGGTCGCCTCGCTGGTGGGCGGGAATTCGTTCTCGGCCAATCTCTACGCCTCCGTGCTGGGCGCGTTCATGTACTTCGCCACCCTGACCGAAGTTCCCATCCTGCAGGGACTGATCGGCAACGGGATGGGGCAGGGACCGGCCCTAACCCTGTTGCTGGCCGGACCCGCGCTGTCCCTGCCCAACATGCTGGTGATCCGCTCGGTGCTGGGGACCCAGAAGACGTTGGTCTTCATTTCGCTGGTCGTGGTGATGAGTACCCTGACGGGGTGGGCTTATGGAACGTTCCTCTAATTTGAGAGCCGCATGATGAATAAACTGATTCGAGGTTCCTTCGTGGCTGGGGTGGGGCTCGTCGGGCTGTCGCTGGCGATCGCAGGAGGCATGTTCGGCACGGGCAGCCGGGAGGGCGATCGGGAGAGGGGCTCGCAACCCTCCTTCTTGGCCAGTACGGGCAATTCGAGTTCCGGGGCGGTGAGCGGCTTGGCGGCGATGGAGCAAGCGGCTGCCGAGGGCAAATATCTGTTCGCCATGTTCTGGGAACGGGAAAACGAAGAAACCCTGGCCATGCATGGGGTGGTTTCTGCGTTTTGCGAGGCGTCTTCGGAAGCCGAATCGATTTTTGTTCGGATCAACGACCGGGCGGAGCGGGAATTCGTACAGAAGTTCCGTTTGAGTCGCGCGCCGATGCCGCTGGTCCTGGCGATTGCCCCCAACGGGGCCGTGACAGGCGGGTTCCCCTACGAATGCGACGAACAGGAGTTGTCGGATGCCCTTGTCTCGCCGGTGACCGCTCAGATGCTGAAGTCCATGCAAGAGGGCCGTTTGGTGTTCTTGTGCATACAAAACGAGGATACGGCTGAGAACGAGGCGGCATTGCGTGGCGTGCAGGATTTCGCCGCCGATCCGCTTGTCGGGCATGTGGCCGACATCATCCTTGTGGATCCGCGGGATTCCGCGGAAGCGACTTTTTTGGAAGAGTTGGGCATCCCCCCGCAGGCGAATGTGGCGATGACGGCCATGTTGGTCCCGCCCGGCTCCCTCGCGGCGGTGATCGAGGGCCCGACCACGAAAGACGCGTTGATGGCGACGTTCCGGCGTGCTTGCGGCCCGGGGGGCTGCTCGCCTTTCTAATCCCGTCCGTCCTGCTTTGGGAGCATTTTCCGATGGTCGAAGAAACAAAACGGTTGAATGTCTTTGAACGCTATCTGACCATCTGGGTCGGGCTGTGCATTCTCGGCGGGATCGTGCTGGGGAGACTCGCGCCGGGCTTGGCCCATACCCTGGATGCGATGGCGATCTACGTGGATGACGCGCCGGTGGTCTCGATCCCGATTGCGATCGCGTTGTTCTTCATGATGTATCCGATCATGGTCAAAATCGACTTCGCCGAAGTCGTGCGGGCGGGGAAGAGTCCCCGCCCCGTGCTGCTGACCCTGATTGTCAACTGGGGGGTCAAACCCTTTACGATGTTCGCCATCGCCACGTTCTTTCTGGGATACGTGTTTCGCGACCTGATCCCCGGCACGGAGATCGTCAAAGACGGTACCGAGGTGGAATTGTTCCGCTCGTACATCTCGGGAGCCATCTTGTTGGGCATCGCTCCTTGTACGGCCATGGTGTTGATGTGGGGCTATCTGGCCCGGGGCAACCAGGGGCATACGCTGGTCATGGTGGCCATCAACTCGCTGACGATGCTGTTCCTGTACGGGTTGTTAGGCGGCTGGCTGCTGGGGATCAACGAAATGCCGGTACCCTGGGAGGCCTTGTTGCTGTCGATCGGCATCTACGTGGCCTTGCCGCTGGTGGCCGGTTATTTCTCCCGCAAGTGGATCATTGCGGCCAAGGGGTTGCCCTGGTTCGAAACGCGGTTCCTGCATGTCCTGACCCCGGTTTCGATCCTCGCCCTGCTGGGCACGCTGGTGCTGCTGTTCAGTTTGAAGGGCGAGACGATTTTGGCGAATCCGCTGACGATCTTGTGGATCGCGATCCCCCTGTTCATCCAGACGGTATTGATCTTTGCCATCACGTATGGACTGGCCAAATTGTTGGGGTTCAGCTACGAGGACGCGGCTCCGTCGGCGATGATCGGGGCTTCGAATCATTTCGAGGTGGCCATTGCTACGGCCACCATGCTGTATGGTCTGTCCAGCGGTGCGGCGTTGGCGACGGTGGTGGGAGTGCTGATCGAAGTTCCGGTGATGTTGATGCTGGTGAGGATCTGTTTGCGTACGCGTGGTTGGTTCCCCCGCGCGGTCGAGTCGCCGGGCGAGGAACGGGCCTGTTCGGCAGCAACGGCTGTCGACGGGGGCAGCTAATTTGCGGAGGTTCCGGCGGCTTCGCTCGGCGTCGGATCCCGTGCTTCTGTCACGTGCCGCTGGAATTCCTGAAAGAACCGTTGGATGTTTTCGCGGGCCAAGCGGCTGAGTACGGTCCGATTGAAGCGTCCCGAGACGCGGGCCAGTTCCCTCTCGTGCGACCACAACGGCAAGCCCTCACCGGCTTGATCCTCGCCTTCATCCAAGGTCAACTTGCCCCGCAAATGGATTGCCACGCGTTCCGGGGAGAAATCGGTGACCAATTCCAGCGACAGCAGGGCGGGGGCCTCCTGGTCCAACTCCAGCCCCAGCTGTTGCGTGGTGTCGGAGGTGATCCGGTCGATCGCGGCAATGGCCGTTTGCAGGAACTGCAGGAAATCGGGGGGCAGCTTGGTCCGTCCGGGGCCACCGGTGAGTTCCACGTTCAACCGTTCCAACTGGGCCAATACCTGCCGGGGATCCCGGGATTCTTCCGGCGGCCGTTCTTCGTCCGCCGAATCCTGCGGGTCCGCTTCTAACGCGTCGGCGTCTGCCCGGGTCACAGTATCCGCCACCGGCGGCCTTTCCGCCTCATCAGGCGCATCCTCGGGCTCGGTCGCCGCATCCTCGGGTGCCGCCGCGATTTTCGGTTCCACCGCATCGGCCGGTGGCACGTCCGGCCGCTCGGTTTCCGGGAACTCGTCCCGCTCCGGCGTTGCCGCCTCGCGCTCCGCATCCGGCTCGGACGGCCGCTCCGACTCCTCGTCTGGGCCCTCGGCCCCCGTGTCTTCCGCCCGTGGCGGGACCGCCTCGGCTGCCGGTTCTCCCACCACACCCGGAGGGGCCGGTTCCGGTGGCACTTCTTCCAAACCCGGCATTTCCTGCGACGGCGCGCGAACATCCACGTCAAAGGTCGTAGGCCGACTGGCCATGAACACCATGGCCAGCAGGAGCAGCACCACCAGCAAACCACCCGCACCACCGATCAAAATCGGCAAAAGAATCGGGTTGTTCGCAAACCAGCTGTTCTTGGCCGATTGGGCTGCGAGCCGACGATTACTGTGCGAACCGGAGGTGCTGCTGGTCAATACCACCCGCTGCAGCGAGCTGTCCATGACCCCCAAGGGATCGTCGGCAACCGCATCGTCCAACAAGCCCGGTTGGTCGAGCGATGCCAGCTGATCCTGGTTCAGTTCTTCCCCATCGGAGGCATGGGAAGCGGACGGGTCTGGCGGGGGAAACAGGTCGTCTTGTTGCCAAGGGTCATCGGAGGGCTGCTGGGACGAGTCGGTCTTGGCAGGTTTGGCGGCACTTTCCCCGCCAGCCTGCTTGCGGGGTTTTGAACCCGCACGCCCCTCCCGCTGGTGATCCGGTTCCGCCGCGACTCGATCCGCCGGGGTGAGCTGAGGTGCCGCAGCCGCACCCTGATCGAGATCGTCTTCGTCGTCTTCCAGCGGTGCCAGTTCCAGTTCGGTTTCGCTCATCGATGATCGGAAGGCTCGCGTAGGCTCGCGGGACTTCAACAGCGATATCAACGCTTTGTCTCCGGCGATTTCCGAAT
>SLMF01000686.1 GCA_007133715.1 Planctomycetaceae bacterium | reverse complement strand
CAGTTGGTGGCGGAAGGTCGGGACCGTTTGGAGGTATGGGTGACGCTGACGGCGGATCCCAGTTTTCGCTTGGTGGGGCGGAGCGAGCCGGGTGGTGCGATTCGCGATTTGCATGCGGTGAGCCAGCAGGTGGTATCCTTGATTCCCACGACCCAACTGCCTTCCACGCCACGGCCGGTACAATTCGAGCCGCCGGTCGAGTTGGTGTTTGTGGCTCCCGAGTTTACGCCGCCGGAGCGTCGCCCGGTGGCGGCGGGGATGGCTCGCTCGGAGGAGGTTCAGACGGCGGTCGAGGGCACATCGACGGCGACTCGCGAATTGGTGATCGTACAAGTTGGCCCGCAGGGTCAGGAGGGGGAGCCGGTGTTGTTGCCGGAGGCGGCGTTGCAGGATTTGGAAGCTTTATTGGAGCGTTTTGTGGAAGAGGGTTTACCGAACGGTCGTTATCGGATTTACTTGCGGGAGATTGGTTTTCCGTCGCGGCAGCTGCTGGAGTTTTACAAGTCGGGCCGTTCGATTGGCGATCCGGTACGCGAGCCGGGGCGGGGTTCCAACCCGTGGGAGGTCGAAGAGGCGGCTCCTGCGGGGAGTGACGAAGCGCCGCAGGAGTCGGAGGCATCTGATGAGTGGACGGACCGTGCGGTTTGGGAACAAGCGTTGCCGCCGGAGCAGCGGGAGTGGGGCGTACCGTGGGCACCGTTGCCGGCGGGTGTCGAGGGCGGCGAGGGCGGCGAGGAGGGGGAGCGATCGCACGAGGTATCCGCCCGGTCGCGGCGTTTGCTGGGCGTGGGGGTTGCGGTTTTGGCAGCCGCCAGCGGCCGTCTCGCGGTGCCAACTTGGCAGCGGCGTGTCGAGCAGGCGTTGGGTCAAGCGCGTCCGGGTCGATTCGGCCCCGCTGCTCGTTGGCGACGGCGTCTATCCGGTTAAAAGCCCCTTTGCACATGAAGGTTGAGTCATGGCCAAATGCCCGCTCTGCGAGACACACTTGACGGAGAATGATGCTCTCTCGGGAAGGTGTCCGGCCTGCCGATCCGAGCTGCCCGCATCCTGGTTGGCCGAGTTTCCCTTTGCGCTGAAGCAGGCGGCGGTTTCGTCGGAGCCTATGCCGAGCGATCCGGGCGAAAACGCCCCTGAGGAACCCCTCTCGCAGGAGGGATCCTTGGTCGAAGCCGCGCCGGCTGGGCCTGTCGAGTTGCGTGAGACCCAGGACGGGCGGCGGGAGGAGGGGGAGTTGCCGGGTGAGACGCTCAACGGTTCCCCGCCCGCGTCGGCCCCCGCGTCTGGCAGTTCCACTTCGCCCGGCGGTTCGACCGCACCCGCCCAGCCCGACCTTACGTTGGATGTTGCTCAACGGATCGAGCATTTGTGGGGGGGCCGCCTGCCTCCGAACGCGCTGATCACGATGTCGCTGAAAGGTGGCATGGGGACGGTCGAGGCATCGACCAACGTGGTGATCCAGCCTCGTTTCATTCAACATCCCCGAGTTCCTGTGACGCAACAGCCGGCCTACGAGATCCTGGAGACGCTGGGCCAAGGCGGAATGGGGGTGGTATCCGCGGCTCGGCAGACTTCGATCAATCGCTCGGTGGCGGTCAAGATGCTGCGAGCGGACAAGCTGCAGGATCGTCATACGCGTCAGAAGTTCCTGGGTGAAGCCGTGGTGACAGGTGAATTGGAGCATCCCAATATCGTTCCGGTCTACGATTTGGGCAAGGATCAGACGGGTGCTTTGTTCTATTCGATGAAGCATGTCAAGGGGCGGCCGTGGGACACGCAATTGCGGCGCAAATCGCAGGAGGAGAACCTGGAGATCTTGATGAAAGTCGCCGATGCGGTGGCTTTCGCCCATTCACGCAAGGTGCTGCATCGCGACCTGAAGCCCGAGAACGTGATGTTGGGGGATTTCGGCGAGGTGATGCTGATGGATTGGGGGCTGGCTTTATCGGTAAAGGAAGCCGCCGAGAGCATGACAGTTGCGGGCACACCGGCCTACATGGCACCGGAAATGGCGTTGGGTGAAGCAGGTCGGGTGGGGATTTGCAGCGACATCTATCTGTTGGGCGCGATTTTGTATGACATTGTGTGCGGCAGTCCGCCGCACACGGGCAAATCGGTGATGGAGTGTCTGGCGGCCGCGGGTCGGAACGAGATCCGTCCCACGGAGCAAACGGGGGAGTTGGTCGAGATCGCTCGGCACGCGATGGCCACGCGTCCCGAGGACCGCTACACCACGGTGGGCGAATTTCAGGCGGCGATTCGAGCCTACCACGAGCATGCACAAAGTATCCGTTTGTCAGACCGTGCCGAGCGCGGTCTGGACCAGGCCCAACGGGAGGACGGTTACGACGGGTATGCGCGGGCCTTGTTTGGTTTCCAGGAGGCCTTTGCACTGTGGTCGGGGAACACCCCTGCGCAACAGGGAGTGGTCCGGGCGAGTTTGGCGTACGCGTCCAGCGCGTATCGCAAAGGCGATTTTGATTTGGGTGGCTCGCTACTGGACCCGGACAACCCGGAACATGTTCCCCTGTTGCGGCAGATCCGGGCGGCTCAGCAAGAGCGGGCGTCGCGAAACAAACGGCTGAAGGCCGCCAAACGCTGGGCCAACGGGTTGGTGTTGACGATCATGGTGGTGGTCGGGATTGCCTTCTTGTGGGTCCGCAGCGAGCGTGATCGGGCCGTGCTGGCGGAGCAGGAAGCGATTGCGCAGCGTGAGGAAGCGGTCGCGGCGCGACAGCGTGCGGATCAGGCGCGACAGCGTGCGGACGCCGCAGCGGAACGGGAGCAGTTGGCTGCGGCCGGGGAGCGGGCGGCGGCCGAAACGGCTCGCGCGGCTCAAGCCGATGCGGAACAGTCTGCCGAGAAAGCTCGCCAAGCCCAAACGGCGGAGGCGCGGCAACGCCAGCAGGCCGAACGGGAAGCCTATATGGCCCGGATCGGTTTGGCGGCAGCGAAGATCGAGGAGAACGCCTTTGAACGGGCTCGGGAACTGCTGGACGAATGCCCGGCCGCCCTCCGTGATTGGGAATGGGGCCGCTTGCGGCACTTGTCCCAACAGTACGTGCGCGAAATCGAGACGGGCATACCGCTCGAAACCGTGGCTTTCTCTCCCGACGGACGACGACTGGTCACCGGTGGTTGGGCGGGTGAACTGCAGGTCTGGGATCCCGGGACCGGCCAGCTGCAGCGGTCGTTATCCACGGGGGGGCAGTACGTGTTTTCCGCGGCCTTTTCTCCGGACGGCAGGTATCTGGCCGCCGGTACGAATCACGCGCCGGACTACGTGCAACTCTTCCTGGCAGAGAGTGGTCAGCCGGTGGACATCCGGCTGCGGGGCCATACCGATGCGGTCCTGACGCTGGCATTCTCGCAAGACGGAACGCGGCTGTTGACCGGTTCTTACGACCAGACGGCTCGTTTATGGAACTTGGAGACGGGCGCATGCCAGGTGTTCCACGGTCACGATAGCTGGGTCTGGTCCGTCGGTTTTTCGCCGGACGAGCAGCGGATCTTGACGACCAGCCAGGACGGTTCGGCGTTGATCTGGTCGGTGGCCAGCGGACAATCGCAGCCGCCGTTTTTGGGTCATACCGGGCCGGTCTATGGCGGTGCCTTTGCGGTAGATGGCAGGCTGGTGGCCACCGCGGGGTACGATGGCCGGATTCTGTTGTGGGACCCGGAGCAGCTCCGCCCGTTTGATTTCGGGGTCTTGGCCAGCGATCGGCGGAATCCTCCGATGCCGAGCGAAGCGTTGCAGGGCCATACGGCCGCGGTGCGTGACGTGCGGTTTTCCCCGGATGGCCATTTGCTGGTGAGCGGTGGGAACGATAATACGGTACGGATCTGGGACGTCGCCTCTCGCTCGCTGTTGAAGACGCTGCGCGGGCATGGAGGCCGGGTGCTGGCCTGTGCCCTCCCCACCGATCTTTCCTATGTGCTGTCGGGCAGCCATGACCAGCGAGCCCTGTTGTGGCGTCTGGAGGCCTACGAAGAACTGCGGGTCTATCGCAGCCAGATCCTCTCGGGGCACCGGGACGCCGTGTTGGGAGCGGGTTTTTCGCCGGATGGTCAGCGGATTGTCAGTGCCAGCCGGGATCGTACGGCCCAGGTTTGGGATGTCGAGACCGGCGAGGTGATCCAGCGGTTGAAAGAGGGCCATGATTTTCTGGTAT
>SLMF01000445.1 GCA_007133715.1 Planctomycetaceae bacterium | reverse complement strand
CCCTCGAGGCCTACCTCAAGCAGCGGCTGGAGACCCCGTAACCATGGAGATCATTCGCCAACGCGGTTACGCCCGGGCCGGGCTGATCGGGAACCCTTCGGATGGCTATTACGGCAAGACCATCTCCTTCATTGTGCGGGATTTCTTCGCTGAGGTGATCCTGTACGAGTGGGATCGCCTGGAGCTGGTGCTGAGCCAAGAGGATCGCAGCCGGTTCGATACGATCCATGATCTGGCGCGGGACGTGCAGATCCACGGGTACTACGGCGGGATTCGGTTGGTCAAAGCGACGATCAAGCGTTTTGTGGATTATTGCCAGGACCGGCACCCGCTGCACGAGCGGACGTTTTCGGTCCGTTACGAGAGCAGCATCCCGCGATGTGTGGGGCTGGCCGGTTCCAGTGCGATCATTGTGGCGACGCTGCGGGCCCTGATGCAGTTCTACCAAGTCGCAATCCCGCTCCATTTGCAGCCCTCGTTGGTGTTGAGTGTGGAGACCGAGGAGCTGGGGTTGGTCGCTGGGCTGCAGGATCGGGTGATTCAGGTGTACGAGGGTCTGGTCTTCATGGATTTTGCCAAGGAGAGTTTGCGTCAGGAGGCGGGTTATTGGTACGGCCATTACCGGCCGCTGGACCCTGCCTGTCTGCCTTCTTTGTACATCGCGTTTTCGACCGACGCGGCGGAGCCGACGGAGTTCCTGCACACGCCGTTGCGGGCCCGTTACGAGCAGGGGGACGCCCGGGTGCATGCGGCGATGGCAAGGTTTACCGAACTGACGCTCGAGGCGCGTCAAGCGCTCGAGCGGGGCGACCCTCAGGGCTTGAGCCGGTTACTGGACGCCAATTTCGATTTACGGCGGAGCATTTGCGCGATCCCGCCCGACCAGTTGCAGATGGTGGAAACGGCGCGCGAGGCGGGAGCGAGCGCGAAATTTGCCGGTTCCGGCGGGGCGATCCTCGGTGTCTGCCCCGACGAAACGGTGTACGACACGTTGAAACAACGCTTGGAAGCGATCGGCTGTTACGTCTTCCGCCCCACCATCCTGCCCTGAAACCCCGGGCCGACGGCGGCAGTCCGTTTCCACGACTCACCCCCCCTTACCCGGACGGAACGGGACCGGACCGCGGCGGACGTCGAGCGAAGGAGCCGCGAAATGACCCGTTGTTCCGCACCGGAAATCGGTTCCAATAGGGCGCAACCGCCACGTCGCGGCAGACAGGTTGACTCAGGGTCCGTTCCAATACGAAGAGGGCGTGCTGATGACACGAATCCAAAGGCTGAATTTGCAGGCCGCATTGTTGTGCTTGGGGGGAATCGGGGCTGGGTGCCAGGCGGAAACGCCGACTCCCCCGCCGCAGCAGGCTGCGGCGGTTGTCCCCCCCGCCGCCCACCCCAACCCGGCTTCGATCGAGGAAACGGCGTTGGGCCAGACACCCGACGGGACCCCTGTGACACTCTATATCTGTACCAACGCGCGCGGCAATGTCCTGAAAATGACCAACTTCGGGGCCACCGTGGTCGCTCTGGAAATGCCCGATCGCCACGGCCAACGGGCCAATATCAATCTGGGCTTCGACCGCTTGGACGGCTATCTCGGCGACCACCCCTACTTCGGTGCAACCGTCGGCCGCTACGCCAACCGGATCGCGCAAGGCCGGTTCACCTTGGATGGCCAAGAATACTCGCTGGCCACCAATGACGGGCCGAACCACCTGCACGGCGGCGACGTCCCCTTCCACCAAGTCGTCTGGCAAGCGGAACCGTTCCGCGACGACTCGGGGACCGGCGTCCGCTTCCGCTATTCCAGCCCGGACGGCGAAGAAGGCTATCCCGGAAACCTGGAAGTGACCGCCGTCTACACGTTGACCGACGAGGACGAATTGATCGTGGCCTTTACGGCCACCACCGACCAGCCCACACCGGTGAATCTCACGAACCATAACTACTGGAACCTGCGCGGTGCGGGCGCGGGCACGATTCGCGAACACCTGCTGTTTCTGCCCGCCGATTACTACTTGCCGGTCGACGAAACCCTGATTCCCACCGGAGAACTGGCCCCTGTTCAAAACACACCTATGGACTTTACCGAACCCCAAGAAATAGGTAGCCGTTTGGATCAGATCGTTGCCGATCCCGTGGGCTACGACCATTGCTACGTGCTGCGGGACGAGCCCGGCGACCTGCGGCTGGCAGCCCGGGTCCGCGAACCGCACAGCGGCCGCGTGATGGAAATCCACACCACCAAGCCGGGTCTGCAGTTTTACAGCGGAAACTTCCTGGACGGCTCGGCAGCCAACGGTGGCTACCAGCAGTACGAGGGCTTCTGTCTCGAGACCCAGTTCTTTCCCGACTCGCCGAACCAACCCGATTTTCCCGACACCATCCTGCGGCCCGGCCAGCAGTACGAGCACACTACAATCCACCGGTTCTCCGTGGAATGACCGTCGCTTGCTGCCACGCAAGTTTCCGCCTTGTTCAGCCTCAGCAGCAGCCGAGCCCGCCGGTCGGCCCCAGCGGCACCGAGCATCAACAGGAGACATCGCCATGCCACGCCGTCCGTTGAATTATTTAGGCCTGTTTCGCCACGGGCTCCAGGCCCTCGCCATCGCCTTGTTGGGGGGCCTCGTACTGGACGCCACTGCCGACGAAGGGGCCCGCCCGCCGGTGCCGATCATTTTCGATACGGACATGGAATCGGATGTCGACGACGTCGGCGCCCTGGCCATGCTGCACGCCTTGGCCGATCGGGGCGAAGCGGAAATCCTGGCCGTGATGGTCTGTGCCAAGAACCCCTGGAGTGCCGCCTGCGCCAACCGGATCAATACATACTTTGGCCGAGCCCAGTTGCCCGTCGGGAACCTCCAGGGTCCGGGAGTCGATCGCAACTCGCGTTACGCGCGACAGATTGCCGACGAGTTCCCCGGCGATCTGGCCCGCGGCGACCAGGCGGCCAATGCGGTGTCGTTGTATCGGCAGATCCTGGCCGCACAGCCGGATCGCAGCGTCGTGATCCTCAGCGTCGGCTACCTCACCAACCTGCGGGATCTGCTCCAGAGCCGGCCGGATGACCACAGCGAACTCGACGGCAACGCCTTAGTCCGGCAGAAAGTGCGATTGTGGGTCTGCATGGGCGGGCAGTTCCCCGAAGGACGGGAAGCCAACATCCGCTGGGATGCCACGGCGTCGGTCCAGGTGCTGGCCGAATGGCCGACCGAGATCCTCTTCAGCGGCTGGGAGATCGGCACCCCGGTCATGACCGGACGGCAGCTGGCCCACTTGCCGACCACCAGTCCGGTGCGGCGCGCCTACCAGTTGTTCAACAACCTCCGCCCGCATCACAGCTGGGATCAAGTTGCCACGCTGTATGCCGTGCGAGGCCTCGACGGCGGTCCGGCGGCAGACTATTGGTCGCTCTCCCCTCCCGGGCGATTGATCGTCGACCCCGACGACGGCCGCAATCGCTGGCAGGATGACCCCCAAGGGAACCACCGTTACAAACGGGCAGAGCGCCCGGCCGAACCGATTGCCGAAGAAATCGACGAATTGATGATGCACCTGCCCGCCTCGGAAACGCTCCGCTAAGCAGCCCTGGGAACAAGGTGCGCGGGAGCAGCCACGATTACGCGAAGGCGATCACGCGAGGGTCTGCTCGAAATGGGTGCAGGCCAGAGTTTGGCACGGGATTTGCCAATGCCGTTCTGGGTTTCTGCTTTGTTTTTCCAGTAGGTTTCCAGCGGCTCGGTTTCGCTGATTTCCCATCTCGTCGGAAAACGGGTTTTTTTCTCGTCGCAATGGGCAACCCGCATCCCGAACATCAAAACGATTGTCGATACGTGCGGCCGCCTCGATGTAGAACCCCGTTGGGGTTCGGGGCTGGGCGGACCGCGTCCCCAGAGTGCGCTGTCGCGGCCCTGGGCTTTGATGCGGAACCGCTTCGCGGTTAGGAGTTGGTGGAAGGGACCGGGGAACGGGGACCGGGGAACGGGGGAACGGGGAACGGGGGAACGGGGACAGCCAGCTTTTCGAATCGGACTGAACCGGGGAAGGGACCAGGGACCAAGCACCCTCCTCACGCCCGGCATTCCCAGCCACCGCATCAACTACCCACTTCACGTCCCTTTGCGGTTTTCCTGACATCCGATTATGCTGGCGTGACCGAAGCAACCGTT
>SLMF01000312.1 GCA_007133715.1 Planctomycetaceae bacterium | reverse complement strand
GTGATGTTGGGTAACTCGCCCAACCGACATATCGTGTCCGGTTCCATGTTCTTCGCAGTCCGGCCGGGTATATTGTAGATACATAGAGGTAAATCCACCGCCTCTGCTATACTGCGGTAGTGCTCATAGAACCCCTGCTGGGTGGGTTTATTGTAGTAGGGAGCGACCAGCAGCGCGGCGTCGGCCTGCTGCCGGGCTGCCCAACAGGTTAGACGAATGGCCTCGGCCGTACTGTTCGAGCCGGTACCGGCCATGACGCGCAAGCGACCGGCCGCGTGCTGAACGACTTCCGCAATCACGCGTTCGTGTTCTTCGTGGGACAAAGTGGGGGATTCCCCGGTGGTGCCCACGGGACAAATACATCGCGTTCCGGCTGCCACTTGGAAATCGACCTGTTCGCGCAGCCGCTTGATATCAAGCTGGCCGTCCCGAAAGGGCGTGACGATGGCAACGGATAAACCTGCAAAGTCGGAACCTTTTCTGGTCATAGCAGCGTCCCGCAATCCCCTACGTGAAGAAAGACTCAGAGCCCGGCAGCGTGCCGGAGACATTGATTGTATGCGCACGGTACGCATGATAATCCGGGTTGGGGGCCGGGCAAAGGGGAGCAGCGTCGAAGCCGCGCTAGGGCCAGAACGCACGTTTTCCCGCCCTTGCCCGTTTCTGGAGCGGGTTCAACGCCGATTGGCAGGTCCAGTTCGCCCAAAAACAGGAGTTGTCTTGGTTGCAACCCTGACTTCTCACCGAGGTCGGCTGTGCCCATGCTGCCCCGATTGGAAAAGCGAGCTGCCTCCGTCTCCTCCTCGCAAAAGCTGACTGTCCCCTGGTACAGTCCCCTGGTACACACCATTCCGCTCCGTCGGGCCCCCGGTTTCCCTGCCGTCAATTCTGCAGGGCGTTATCCGGCGTTTCGTCACCTTCTACATTGTCGTGATCCCAATCCAGCGGGTCGGCTTGGACCCAAACGGGCTCGTGGTAGTGGCGAGCCAAATCCCAGCGGGTGATCCAGGTGCGGATGTACTGGCGGAAGCTCTGGGCGTTGGGCGGATCAGGGACGGCCGGATCGGGATCGACCTGGTAGGCCTGCTGATACAGCGCGCGGACTCGCTCGCGAATGCTGTCACGCTGCGCCTTCGTCGTTTCGCTCAGGCGCTGGGACCGTTTGAGCCAGTCGATGCCCTTCAAGATGCGAGCTTGTTCCTGGGGATCGGCAACCGGCCGTTCGCGGAGGTGGGTTTCGTCTTTCAATCCGCCGGTGATGGTCTCCTGTACAAACGCGTCGATCATGGCGATCACCGGCAGGATCCCGCTGTCCGAGCTGGCCGCCTGTTCGGCCCACCAGCCGATTTCGCGATAGGCAGCAAAACGCTGGTTGCGTGTGAAACGCCGGATGCGTTCGGTTTCGTCGAAAAAGACGACCAGCCCCTGCCCGGTACAAGCGCGGCAGAGTTGGCCGAACAAGCGCAACCGGTCGTGGGCCAGCAAGCTGGCTCGCGGATTGCGGACCGTGTATTCGCCGGCGCGGTCGAACTCGCGGAGTTTGCGTTTGATGTCCGTCACCCGCAGGGCATTGCCTTCGAAATCGTCCAGGATTTGCTGACAGAGATCTTCATCTGCCCGGCTCTCTTCCAACAGCAGCAGCAGGGCGCTGAAGCGGGGTTCCAAACCGGCCGCGTCCGCCCACTGCCGAACCGTGCCGAACACCTGGCGGTCGCTGTTCAAATCCTTGATCAGCGCGCGCAACGCCTTGCCGTTACAGCCGGGGGCAACCGCCGACTCCGTCAGCTCTGACAGCACGACCTGCGGATTGCCCAGCAGCATCTCGGGACTGACCACCAGCTGGCACGTAACGAACCCGGCCTCGCTTGCCAGATGATCCAGGTACTGCAGCAGATGGGATTTCCCGTTGCCAAAGCTGGCGGCGATCCGCAAGAGTTCCGTCTCCTGCCCCTGACGTACCGCATCCATCCGTTGCTGGAATTCCCGGCACAGCTTGTCTTGCGTGGTTCCCAAAGAGCAAACGGCTGCCCGGCTGGGCACACCGGCTCGCAATCCTTCGATGGCCCGGCGGGCTTGCAATTGTTCAGGGGTCATGGTTCGTCTCCCAGATGCACCAAGGCGGCGGAGGGGTTCGGATGCTGGGCGTCAAACACCTCCTGCGAAATCCGCGTGCGAAGCGCGTCGTAGTTATGCCAGGTGCGCTTGCCTGTCTCCGGATGTTCGAAGAAGGAAGGATTGGCCAGGACGACCAGCAACAGGTGTTCGAACAAATCGATTTCGTCGATGAAGCGGCGGAGCAGGGCCAGCATCGCCAGGTAGGCCTGTTCCGAATAGCGCAGGCCGACGGCTTCCTCTTCCTGCTCGAACAGTCGGCGGATGTCTTCGATCGTCACACCCGGCTGGAAGACCTTGTCCCGGACTTCCTGCAGGCGGACGATATTCCGTTCGGTCGCACCGCGGTTGCTGTAGCAGTAGGGCCGCATATCCAGCACCAGCACGGTTCCCTGGTAGCCCACCTGGGGCAGCCAGTGGCACAGGGAGCGGAAGATGTGGCGGGCGTTCTTGGCCGTGATCCGCTGGTAGATGGCCAGTTGGCGAAGCGCGGCCGCGGCTCCCGTCATGGTTTGGCCGCGGAGCCAGGCCAGCAAGACTTCTTCATGTGCCGGGGTGATGTTTTCAGGAATCAATTGGCTGCGGCCAAGCCAATTCATGGCCGCTCGGAAGTCATATTCGATCAACCGGTCGCGTGCCAATTGATTGCTGAACTGCAGGTTGAACTGCTTGGTGACTTCGTCCTGGGTACAACCGTTGCTGGCCGCGATCGTTTCCAAGCGAAGCGGCAGGTGGTCGGGCACGGAGAGCCCGCATTTTCGCTGAAAAACCGTGCGCACCTGCTTCTCGGCCAACCCCAGCCAGTCGAGCGAGTCGGAGGCGGCGAAGAAGAATTTGTCGATCCGGTGCAGATCGGGTCTCAGCCCGTTCTGGAACTGACCCGTTTCAAGGAAGACGGCGTGGAAATTGTCCCGAGCGGCCTCTGCCACCAGGCCTTTGCCGACGCGATTCAATACATGCCGCGGCCCGCTGAGGAAACGGACCGAGGCCCCGCCGCCGGGAATGTACCTGCCCAAATACTCGTCGCGCATCACGTCCAGCCATCGCTCGCTCGTGGTCATGGTTGTTCTTTCATTCGAACACAAGGCCATAGTAACGAATCAAACGTCCGTCCTCACCGATGAATTCCATGAAAGCTCGCTGCGGCGGATCGCCCGCTCCCCACTCAAAGGCGAACGGTGTGCCGTTCGGAAGAGTGCGCAGTTCCTCCCGTTGCCAAGCTTGGTGCAGGCTGTGGATGCTCTGAACGAAGGAGAGTTCGGGGTTCTGCGCACGCCAGCCGGGTGTCAAGCAAAACAGGTCGTACGCCGTGCGGAATTTCAATACCTGCGGCTCGCCCTCCCGCCGCCAGACCCGATGCAGAGCTGTCAGGATCTGGCTGGCCGTGGTCGTTTGATTGCTGCTCCGCAGCTTCTGCAACTGTCCCACCACCTCGGTCGGATGCAGCTTGGACCACTGCCGCTTGCCCAGCATCAGCGCTTCGCGTCCCACATTAGCGCGCACGATCACGGGCGACGCGATCAGGCATTCTTCCTGCTCGAACAACGGCATCCCGGCTTCCGCCGCCTGCGCGATGAGTTCCTGCCGCCAGTCCCCCGAGCGGAGGTATTCCTGAGTATCGAAATCCCAGCTGCCCGACGCTTCTTCCAGTGGTGCCACCAAAGCCTGAGCGGCGGCGTGTGCTCGGACCGCCTCCCGCTCGCGTGCTGGTAAACTACCCTGGCGGCAGGCCCGCTGCCAAGCGCCCAGCGCCTTCTGCAACTCCTTGGCCTGGGCGATCAAGTCTTCCACTTGAGCCCGTTGCTGATCCAATGCGTTACTCAAACTCATGCCATCTTCCCTATTTTCCGACGTAGTGCTGTAGCGGGAGGCAAGCTGCCTAGTTCAGGTGGCGGGCGTCAGGTGAAGGGAAACGATGATACCCGGACCGGTTTCTGATCGCCCCGTTCCCCGTCCGTTTGGGCCCAGCCCCGCGAGGAAAATCCTATCGGCTCCCCAAATGTAACGCAAGCAGGCGGGGATCAGTTTACGGAGGCTTCACGAAGTCGGTACAAGCCC
>SLMF01000517.1 GCA_007133715.1 Planctomycetaceae bacterium | reverse complement strand
GTGGACGACATCCAGGTCGGATGTGGCCGGACCGGTGCGTTCTTCAGTTTTGAGGAAGCCGGGATCACGCCGGACATCATCACGCTGTCCAAGGCGCTCAGCGGTTGCGGTCTGCCGTTCGCGCTGGTGGTGATGAAAGCGGAGTTGGATCAGTGGAAGCCGGGCGAGCACAACGGCACGTTCCGGGGCCACAATCTGGCGTTTGTTTCGGCGGCGGCGACATTGCGGCATTTCTGGCGGGACGGCCGTCTGATGGCGGACGTACGTTCCAAGGGCCGGCTGGTTCGGGAGCGGTTGGAGGCGATTGCCGAGCGTTTTTCGCTGGTCGACTTGACCGTTCGCGGGCGTGGTCTGATTTGGGGAGTGGCCTGCCGCGAGTATCCGGAGCTGGCCGGAGCGGTCAGTCAGGCTGCGTTCCAGCGAGGCTTGATCATCGAAACCAGCGGCACCGACGACAATGTCTTAAAGCTGCTGCCCCCGTTGACCATCGAGCGGGAGATCCTCGAGCAAGGTTTGGACATCATCGAAGAGAGTTACAAGGCGGTGCTGGACGACGAGCAGTTTCTCCAGCGGCATGACCTGTTGGAGACCAGCCAATGATCGTGAGGAAACTGGCGGAGATTCTGGGCACCGAGCGGGAGGTGGCCGGCGGCAACTGGACCAGCCGCCGCCTCCTGCTGGCCGACGACGGCATGGGGTTCTCGCTGCACGATACCCTGATCCATGCCGGTACGGAGACGTTGATCTGGTACCGGAACCATTTGGAGGCGGTGTACTGCATTCAGGGCGAGGGCGAAGTGGAGGTCTTGGAGGCAGCGGATTCCGAGCATCGTTTTCCGGCCGCTCGACCTGCGATTGAGGGCGAAGAGGAGGTCGAGATTATGGAGAAGGGGGTGGTTTACCCCATCGTCGCTGGGACCATGTACTCCCTGGACGGGAACGAGCGGCATCTGCTGCGTGCCAAGACGGAGATGCGGATGGTCTGCGTGTTCAACCCGGCCTTGACGGGTCGGGAGGTTCACGACAAGGAGGGCGTGTATCCGGCGGCGGAGCCGTCGGGGGAGCGGGCCTGAGATGGGCGTGCCGGGGCAACCGGATTCCCCTGAGGCGGGCCGTGGTTCGCCTCGGGGCGATTCGCAAGCGGCGCCCGCATCGCTCCCGCCCGCGGACTCGCTGGACGTGCGGGTCTTCGCCGCGGTTCGCCAGCTCGAAGCGTGCTTGCTGTCGTGGTCCGTGATCGCGATGGCGGTGCTGACGATCGTCAATGTGCTGTCCCGCACCCTGCTCGATCGGCCCTTGGCCTCGGCCGAGGAGTTGACCGAGTTCCTGATCATCGTGGTGTGCTTTGTCGGTTTGAGCTATGCGGCGGGGCAGGGTCGGCATATCCGCATGACCGCCTTGACGGACCAGTTGCGGGGTGCCCCTCGCAAGGCCCTGGCGATTGTGACGGCCGGGTTCACCGCGACGCTGATGTTCATTCTGGCTTGGTACGCGATCCGCTACATCCGGGTGGTCGCCATGCTGGGCACCGCCTCGCCCGTGTTGAACGTGCCCTACTGGCTGGTCTATCTGGCCGCGCCGCTCGGACTGCTTCTCGCAGGGATCCAATACGCGCTGGCCGTGGTGCGGAATCTGCGCGAGTCCGAAGTCTACTTGTCCTATCAGAAGAAGGACGAGTACGAGGAGCTGGACCTGACCGCGGACTCGGGGGGCAACGCATGATGATGGGGTGTGTGGCCGGCCCGCGACCGGCGTGGTTTCCCTCCGGCTGAGCGAGTAACCGTCATGGCCTTCCTGCTGATCGGCATCCTGCTGCTCCTGCTGCTGTTGGGTTTTCCCATGAAGGTCCCGCTGTTGACTGCGGCGGGGACCGTGTTGTGGGTGTATTATCCCGAAGTGGATCCGGCGGTGCTGGTCCAGCAGATGGTGGGGGGGATCAAGCCGGCGGCTCTGATCGCGGTGCCGATGTTCATTCTGGCGGCCGAGATCATGACGCGGGGTCAGACGGCGAACCGCCTGATGGATCTGATCATGGCCTTTGTCGGGCATTTCCGTGGCGGCTTGCCGATTACCAGTGCGGTCAGTTGCACCTTGTTCGGGGCCATTTCGGGTTCGACCCAGGCCACGGTGGTGGCCATTGGCGGGCCGATCCGCCCGCGTCTGCTGAACGCCGGCTACCCGGATGCGTTTACCACGGCCTTGATCATCAATGCCAGCGACATTGCGTTGCTGATCCCGCCCAGTATCGGCATGATTGTCTACGGGGTCGTTTCGGGCACGTCGATTGGCGAGTTGTTCCTGGCGGGGGTGGGGCCGGGGTTGCTGATCCTGCTGCTGTTCTGCGTGTACTGCTACGTGGCGTCGATCCGGCTGGGGATCGAACGCTTGCCGCGGGCCGCATGGAAAACACGCCTGGCGGCCGTGCGCAAGGCCCTGCTGGCGTTGGGCTTTCCCGTGATCGTGATCGGTGGGATTTATCAAGGCTGGTTCAGCCCGACGGAAGCCGCGGCCATGTCCGTGCTGTACGCGGTGATCCTGGAGGTGGGGATCTACCGCGAGCTGTCTTGGCGTCAATTGCCGGACATCGCGCTCTCCACCGGCATGATCACCGCGGTGGTCTTTATCCTGGTGGGAGCCGGTACGGCGTTTTCCTGGGTGATTTCCTTTGCCCATCTGCCCGAAGCCCTGATCCAGGATTTCCTGCAACTGGGTCCGGAGTCGGGTTATGTGACGATCATGGCCACGATTTCGATCGCCTTCTTTATCGGCTGCATGTTCGTGGATCCGATCGTGGTGATCCTGATTCTGACGCCCATTTTTCATCCGGTCGCGGTGGCTGCGGGCATCGATCCGGTGTTGGTGGGCACGGTCGTCACGCTGCAGGTGGCGATCGGCTCGGCGACGCCCCCCTTTGGCTGCGACATTTTCACGGCGATCGCCGTCTTTCGCCGTCCCTATCTGGAGGTGATTCGGGGTACGCCGCCGTTTGTCCTGCTGCTGGTGCTGGCGGCGGTACTGCTGATCGCCTTTCCCGAGATTGCGCTGTGGTTGCGGGATCTGGCCTTCGACAAATGAGGGCCGCGGAGCCTCCCGTATTTTAGGTGAAGAGTCCTGACGATGCCAACCCGATTGAACCTCCCGGCGGCCCGTCCGCTCCGCCTGCAAGCCCTGACGCTGACCGTCCTCGCCACGCTGTTGGTGGCCGGTTCTTGCCAGCCGCAGTCCGCTCGGCAACGGGGTGGCGAAGAATGGCGTTTCGCGATCGAGGAAACGCTGGGCAGTGTGCAGCATGAATATGCCCTGCGATTCAAAGAACTGATCGAAGAGCGGACGGAGGGCCAGGTCCAAGTGACCGTCTACACGTATGGCACGCTGGGCACTTCGGACCAGTTGACGGAGCAGCTGCAATTGGGCGCGGTGCAGTTCGCCATGGCCTCGCCCGGCCATCTGGGAAAACTGATTCCCGAGGTCCAGGTGTTCTTGCTGCACTACGTGCTGTCGGACGACGAGCGGGTGAATCAGCAGGCGTTGCGGGATCCCGAGCTGATCGGTGTCTTGGACCAGCTTTACAGGACGAAAGGTCTGACGCTGTTGAGCGCTTTTTCGGAGGGCTGGCAGGTTTGGACGACGCGTCGCCCGGTGCGGGAGCCGGCCGATTTCCGGGGTCAGCGGATCCGCGTGATGACCTCGCCCCTGCTGCTGGCCGCTTACCGGGCCTACGGGGCCAGCCCCACCCCGCTGCCGTATGCCGAGGTCTACAGTGCTCTGCAGTTGAACATGGTGGATGGCCAGGTGAATCCGGTGTTTGCGATTCAGGAGATGAGTTTCCACGAAGTCACGGATTACATGATCTTCGCCCGTCAGGTGCCGTTTATCGCCACCGCCGTGGCCAGCCACGATTTTTTCGAGGGGCTCAGCCCGGAACGCCAGCAACTGGTCCGGACCACCGTTGACGAACTGGACGAATTTGTGTTCCAGGTCCAGCGTGATTTCAATCGGGACCGGTTGGACATCATCCGCAACCAACGGCCCGGTCTGGAGGTCATCCATTTGACGGAGGACCAGCGGGAGCGGTTCCGTCAGGCCAGCTTGCCGGTGCGCGAGCTGTATCTGAGAATGGGAGGACCGCGGGCCGGTGAGGTGCTGGACCGGTTGCTGGCCGCGGTGGCCCGTGC
>SLMF01000465.1 GCA_007133715.1 Planctomycetaceae bacterium | reverse complement strand
GGACCATCTGCCGCAGACCGAACGGACGGCCCAGGACACACATGTTCGTATGCACGCCGACCAGCATCACGTGCGCGATTTCACGGTCTTCCAACAAGTTCCAGATCTCCACGCCGCTGTCGCTGATCGCGTCCTCGTCGGCAATCTCCAGCAACTCGCTCTGGCGTGTCCAGGGAGCCCGCGGATTGCGGCCCATTTCGCTCAACCGGGCATGCCACTGTGCCAGTTCTTCGGGGGCGTCGTCGACACCGCCATCCGATTGGTCGATCGGGTACACGACCTGTTCCTCGGTCTGGAGACGGTGGAGCCATTGCCCGATCCCGGCGGGCAGATTCTCGGCCGGTGGCGACTGGATCGCTCGCTGACGTGCCGGATGATCCGCATAGGCCGCCATGCAATCGCTGGGCGCATGGATGATCAGCGCGCCCTGTTCCCGCAACGCCTGCAGAAATTCGTTCATCCGCGGTGCCAACTCCTCCACCCGCCGCACCGCGTTCTGGGAATGGTGCAAGTCCCACATGTCGCACACCACGACCGCCGTGCGGGTCACGTCCCACATTTCGGCATGTTGCAAGGTGTGGAAGCGATCGACATCTTCGGCGACCGGCACACGATAACGGAGCGAGACTCTCAAGGACGCTTGCGGATTCGGGTCGGTTGGCGGTTCGGCCGCCCTCCCGGCCGGCAGCGCGAAAACGCCGGCCAGTAGGGATAGCCAAACAGCGATCGTGGCCATCCGGCACGGGCCGACGGGCACGGTGGTCGCAGAAAAAGTGCGATTCGACATCAGAAATCCCTCAATTCGGGTGTTTGCGTTAGCGTCATTCGAGACCATTCGGCGATGACTCCGGTTCTGCCGGTTACACCGTGCCGGAGGACAATGGCGACGGGGGCATCCTGCCGAGCCCTGCATTGTCGGCCCTGGGTCGTGGTTGTCAACAACGGGCTGGCACGCTTCACTTTCCGCTGCTGCCCCAGGAGGTGGCAGGGGAGGCACCACCGGAGCGAGCGGGTGCAGCTGGTCGATCCGAAGCGGGCGAAGCCGGGCCCCGGTCCCTGCCGAGCGCGACTACGGGCGTGGACGTTTTCGTCTCGCTCGTTTGCGCCCATCGGAAATAACGGCGAAGGGACTGCGTATGGCCAACCAGCGAGCATGCGACTGTCGGTGCGCTGGGCCCGGCACGAAACAAGCGTTGAACCTCGGACCGGCTACTGCTCCTGCGGTTCAGCAGCTATACTGGTGGAGGATTCCCGGGCTGAATGCCCCTGCGCCCCTCTGACACCATAGGCAAGCGATAGGTACCGGCGCGATGTCAACCTCCCAATCCAACTCGAGTCCCGATGACATGTGGCTCCGGCTCCGGCGCGTGCATTGGCTGAGTTGGCTCGCGGGCGGGATCGTGGCTTCGGCTCTCTTCCTCCTTCCATTGCAGCCCCCCTATGTTTATTTCGTTACGGCTTTCGTCCGACCCGGATTCATCGTCCCTCTTGATCTGCTGCTGATTGCCGAGCCATTCGCCGTCGTCGTCAGCACGATCTACGTGGTCGAATGTCCCATTGGCCGGATCGTCACCCGACGCCAGTTCTCGCTGAAGGGATTTCTCCTCGCGGTCGCCGCCATCTCACTGGTGCTTTCGTACTTGGTGCAACAATACCGATTCTACCAAGTATTCGAGCCGTTCTCGCATCTTGCCCTGCCCCCGCTCCTTTTCGCGCCTTGGCTCATCCGAATCCCCCTCCTGTTTGGAGTGTTCTGCTTGGCTTACGCAATTTCAGAAGGGGCATGGTGGGGTCTCTGCAAAGCAACGAGGTTCATGACATCGAATTGGGATTGCCGCCAGGGACCCGACAACCGGTAAGCAACCGTCCCGTTACGCTGGCTGGCCGATGATCCGCATCAGCCGTTCGACCAGCAGGTCTGCGATGACGCGATCACCGCGCGCGTCCGGATGCAAGCCGTCGGGGAAGTAGTCGAAGCGTGCCGGGGTTTGTTTCGAACGCCCGATAGACATATGTCCCTCCCAATCGGTCTACCGGGATATGTGGAGTGAAAGCGCCCGAGTCGCGGCGTTGCGCCCGTTGGGCCCATCGGAACATGATGGGCTCAGGCGGGGCAGGGCAGGGGGGCGCGAAACGTAGACTCACCGGTCGCGGTGGCGGGGCAGGGGGGCGCTGTGCTCGGTGAGCCAGTCTTCGAGCATCTGCTGCAGATGGCGACGCTGCTCGGGGTGCCGATCGGCCAAGTTGTGTTGCTCGCCGATGTCGTTTTCCAAATGGTACAGTTCGAGACGATCGTCCTCGTAAAACTTCTTCAGTTTCCAGTCGCCGGAACGAATCACGCTGACGGGCGAGGTGCGCCAAGCGACGTTCGGATAGCCCGGAAAGTGCCAGTAGATGGCCTCGCGGTCCAAAGATGCTGCAGGATCGTGGAACAGCGGCAGCATGCTGAGGCCGTCCAGCAGATAGTCGTCCGGCGGCTGGAGTCCCGCCGCTTCCAGAAAGGTCGGATAGAAGTCGATGCTGGTCACGACCGCCTCGCTGGTGGTGTTCGGCTCGATCACTGCCGGCCAGCGGATGATCAGCGGCACGCGGATTCCACCTTCGTAAAAGGAGCCTTTACCCGATTTCAACGGCGAGTTATCGGTGATTCCGTTGTGGGGCCGGCCGAGATCGCGATAGCTGCCGTCACCTCCATTGTCTGAATAGAAGATGAAGATCGTGTTGTCGGCGATGCCCAGCCGATCGACGGCCGCCAACAACTGGCCCACGCCCATGTCCAGCGACTCGATCATCGCAGCGTAGACCGGATGGTCATGGCCGCCGCGACCTTGCTTCTGCCGGTATTTGCGAACCCGCTCGGGCGGCGCCTGCAGCGGTGTGTGCGGGCTGTAGTAGGACAAATAAAGAAAGAACGGCCCCTCGCGATGCGTCTCGATAAACTCGACCGCCTTGCGAGTCAGGTAATCGGTCAGGTATTCGCCCGGCTCGGCATCGTCGATGAACGGGTTGTTGTTCGGTTCGAAGTACTGTCCGGGCCAGGCGTTCGGGTTGCCTGCCGAGTAGCCGCCGATGTTCAGATCAAAACCCTGTTGCACGGGGCCCTTGTCGGGCGGATCCCCCAAGTGCCATTTGCCCAGATGGGCGCTGGTGTACCCGGCGGCTCGCAACGCTTCGGGGATCGTGATCTTGTCCAGCGGCAGACTGTGGGCGTTGGTGGCCGGGAGCATCTTGCCCTGGCTGGGGGAGCCGACGTGATAGATCGGCTGATTCGGGTAGTACTGGCCGCTCATTAAAGCGGCACGTGTGGGGGCGCAGTTTGCCCCGTTGGTGTAGGCTTGGGTGAAGCGTACGCCTTGCTCAGCCAGACGATCGATGTGCGGCGTTTCGTAGAAACCACGCTCCAGCGGATCGTAACACCCCACATCGGACCAACCGAGATCGTCGACCAGCACGAACACGATATTGGGCGGTTGCGTTTCGGCTGAGAGCGCACCCGCAGTCAACAGCGCAGTCAACGCCATCGCCAGCATGCTTGCTGCGAGCGGGTAGCGGATGAGAAGCAGGCCGCCCAAAAACGGGGGCCAAGTCGGCTTGACGGCGGCGTGCGAGTGCATTTCAGTTGTCGGCTGCATGGCGAGTTCCTTTCCGGCGAAGTCGGGGAGACCGTCACGGTAAACGATCACGCGGTTTCCGACAATCCGGACCCCCGGAGGCTAGTGGTCGCCGGTGATGAGCGACAGGACGAAGCGAATGATCGCGGGAACGCTTGCCGCAACCGCGATCACGACTGCGGCGGCGACCACCAACCACCGGAAAGTGTCGTAGCACGCGGGCGAGTTCAGCGCTTGTCGATCCGCCATCGCCGGAAATCGCTCGCCACATCGGGAGCATTCTGTGGCGTCTTCGTCCACCTCGCGATGGCATCGGGGGCACAGGCACCGATCCCGCTCCGATTCGACCGGCGTATCCATAAGTCACACGTCAAGTCACACGTCGCCACTGTCGCGATTGCGACGCCTCATTGGGAACCGTAGATCTTGTACGTCGAGCAATCCGCATTGTACGTGGGCCGTCGGTCGTGGCAACCGCGGTGTTTGGTTAGGTGAGTGGTGAGTGGTGAGTGGTGAGTGGTGAGTGGTGAGTGGTGAGTTGAGGGCAGGGCAGGGCAGGGCAGGGCGG